>JAJAYS010000357.1 GCA_026786065.1 Polaromonas sp. | reverse complement strand
GGTCATCAAACGCCAGTTCGGATTTGTGAAGGTTCGCTACCGTGGCTTGAAGAAGAACACGGCACAGCTGTTTACGCTGTTTGCGCTTTCCAACCTGTGGGAACTCGCGATCCGCGAGCTCGACGAGCGATTACTGGCCATCGAAACCGCTCTGACGCAGGTCCCGGTCAGGCTGGCAGCCAGCGCACCGGCCGGATGATGTGCTCCGGCGACCCTTCTCTCGCCAGCCGCGATGGTGAACCAGGCCACAGTCCGCCGGCCCCAGCCTTATGATTCCGGAGTCGTACGGCGAACAACGCGAGCACGAGCTCACGATGCATGTTTTTTCGGTTTTCGCCGCGATGGTCGGCGTTTGCCTGACCGCCATCGGAATACTCAGACTGGTCGCGTTTCAAACCAAGGTTCAGACGCTCGGCGATGACCTGCTCGCAATCGACGCCATCGTGTTTGTCCTGTGCGCGACATTGGCCTTCTGGTCTTTCAAGATAAGCCACCCGAAGACGCGCCGACGTGTGCGTCTGGTGGTCGACACGCTGTTCCTCGTCGGCCTTTCCGCCATGGCGTTCGTCTGCGGCGTCATTGCCTATGCGCTTGTCTGAAGCCGTCCGTGTAGTTGCGATTTTTGAAGCTGCCAAAGGCGCGCTGATATTGCTCGCCGGCTTGGGGCTGCTTTCCCTGGTGCATCGCGATGTGCATGCGCTGGCGGCGCAATTGATCGCGCATGCCCATCTCAATCCCGCCTCGCGCTATCCGCACATCTTCCTGGACGCGGCCAACCACCTGTCCGATTCGAGCCTGACGCTCTATGCCGTTGGCGCGGCCGCCTACGCCTGCGTCAGACTGGTTGAGGCCTGGGGCCTGTGGTTTGCCAGAAGCTGGGCGGAATGGCTGGCCGCGCTGAGCGGCGGGCTGTATGTTCCGGTCGAACTGGTCGAACTCTACAAGCACGCAAGCTGGCTTGGTCTGGGCGTGCTGCTGTTCAATCTGGCGGTCGTTGCCCTGATGGTGCGAACGGTGAGCCTGCGCAGGACACCCGGCGGGCCCCGCTGAAACGAACCGCCTGACGGCGCCGCCCGTCGCCTCACAGAAAATCGCGAATCGCCCGATCGATGTCGCCAGGCATCGCAGCGTGTTCGCCGCGCTACACCACCACCGGCTCGGGCTCTAGCAAAATCCCGAACCGCTCATAAACGCTGGTCTGAATCGACTTCGCCAGCGTCATCACTTCACCGCCGGTTACCGGGTTGGCGCGGCCGCCGCGGTTCACCAGCACCAGCGCCTGTTTCTCGTACACGCCGGCATTGCCGATCGACTTGCCCTTCCAGCCGCAGGCGTCGATGAGCCAGCCAGCGGCGAGTTTGACCGAGCCGTCGGCCAGCAGGTAGTGCACGATTTTTGGTTCGCGCTGAATGATATCGGCGCACTGTTCAGGCGACACGGTGGGGTTCTTGAAAAAGCTGCCTGCGTTGCCGATGACTTGCCAGTCGGGCAGCTTGGCGCGGCGGATGTCGCACACCCAGTCGTAGATTTGCCGGGCGCCCGGCGCGCATATGCCGGTCTGCTGCATTTTTTTATCGATGTCGGCATAACCCAGCACCGGCTTCCAGGCCTTGGGCAATGCGAAGCGCACGCGGGTGATCAGCGCCTTGCCGAGCAAACCGAAGCCCTGCGCGCCCGAGCTGGCCGTGCTGCTGGTGTGCTTAAAAACCGAGTCGCGGTAGCCAAACGCGCACTGCGCGGCGTTCAGCGTGAAGGGCTGGCCGGTTTCAAGGTCGATGGCCTCGAGCGAATCGAAGCGGTCTTGCAGCTCGACACCGTAGGCGCCGATGTTCTGCACCGGCGAGCCGCCGACCAGGCCGGGAATCAGCGCGAGGTTTTCCAGGCCGGGGTAGCCGTTGTCTAAAGTCCAGGTCACCAGCTCATGCCAGTTTTCGCCGGCACCGGCCTCGACGATCCATTCGCGTGCGGTTTCGCCTACCAGCCGTTTGCCCTTGATTTCGACCTTCAGAACCATCGGCTTGACGTCGCCAGTGAGCACGATGTTGCTGCCGCCGCCCAGCACAAATTTGGGGGCCTGCGCCAGCACCGGATCCTGCAGCAAGCCCGCCACATCCGCGTCACCGGACACCCGCACCAACTGCAGCGCTTTGGCCACAATCCCGAAGGTGTTGGAAAGCTGGAGTGGAACGTTTTTCTCGACTAACATGACCCGGATTGTCTCATTGCGCCGTTGAGTTTCAGGCTGCAATCTCCCTCTTCTCCTCTCTTAAAAGCCTTCTCATGCCCTCATTTGACACCGTACTCGAAGCCGATCTGGTCAAGGTCAAAAACGCCGTTGAAAACAGCGCCAAAGAGATCGGCACCCGCTTTGACTTCAAAGGCACGGCGGCCTCCATCGAGTTGAAAGACAAAGACATCACGCTGATCGGCGAGAGCGACTTCCAGATCGACCAGATCAACGATATTTTGCGCAGCAAGCTGACCAAGGCCGGGGTCGATGTGCGCTTTCTGGACCTCGGCAAGATCGAGAAAATCGGCGGCGACAAGGTCAAGCAGATCAGCAAGGTACGAAACGGCATCGAGGCCGAGCAGGCCAAAAAAATCCAGCAACTGATCAAGGGTAGCAAAATGAAAGTGCAGGCCTCGATTCAGGGTGACGCGGTGCGCGTCACCGGAGCAAAGCGCGACGACCTGCAGGCGGCGATGGCGGCAATCAAGGCCGAGATCGCCGATTTCCCGGTCAGCTTCAATAATTTCAGGGAATGACGCCCCCACGGTTGCTCACTGCGTGTAGCGCCCTGCCCCCCGAGGGGGTCGCTGCGCCTGCGGTCTGGCAAAGCCAGTCCCGCGGCCCCTGCTGGTGGGGATGGGCCCCACGGGTGCTCTCTTCCCCGATCGCCCTGAGGTATCGAAGGGTGCCCGCCGCAGGGGGGCTGCGCAACTTGGTCTTCTATTTTTCTGCCCTGCGTCCATGCGTCATCGCGCTGACGGCTCTTTTCATCGCGAGCATCGCGCAGGCCCAGTCGGTCGCCATCGCCGGCATGATGGGCGCCAAAGCGCTGCTGGTGATCGACGGCGGTGCGCCGAAATCGCTTGCTGCCGGCGAGACGCATCAGGGTGTCAAGGTGATCTCGGTGACCGGCGACCATGCGCTGATCGAGCAAGACGGCAAGCGCCGCGTACTTCGCGTCGGCGATGCGCCGGTCGCCCTGAGCAGCGTTGGCGCATCGGCAGGCCGGGGCACGCGCATCACCATCAGCGAGGGTAGCGGCGGCCACTTCATAACGGCCGGGCAGATCAATGGTCGGGCGGTGCAGTTCATGGTCGATACCGGCGCCAGCAGCGTTGCCATGGGGGCGATTGACGCCGAACGGGCCGGGCTCAACTTCAAAGCCGGCGAGCCGGTTCGCCTGTCCACGGCCAACGGCATCAGCCAGGGCTGGCGCATCAAACTCAATTCGGTGCGCATCGGCGATGTGGAGGTGTTCGATGTCGATGCTGTCGTCACGCCGCAGCCTATGCCCTTCATGCTGCTGGGCAACAGTTTTTTGTCGCGCTTTCAGATGCGGCGCGAGAACAATCTGATGACACTGGACAGGCGATACTGAGCCGCCTCGCGTGGTGCGCGCCGGTCCTCCAGCCCCCCCAGTCGCTATCTAATTTGTAGCGTTTAACGCCCGTATTTGCTGGGATAGAAGCATTTTTGGCGCATGGTCCACGACTGACAGACCACATGGCACTCAAGGCCAACTTCTCCCGCTACTCCTGGATTCCAGCCGCCCGGGTGCTTTGGGCAGGCTGGCACCGCCTTCAAACCCGGCTGACAGGTTTCGGCTTTTTGGCGCTGCCGATCTTCGTTTCATGTCCCTTCAGCAGCCGGCCGATGTTGTCGCGGTGCCGATAGACCAGCAACGCGCTGATGGCGATCAACGCCAGCAAAATGCGGCTGTCGGCATACCAGGCGGTACGGTCACCAAACAGGTAATACATCGGCGCAAAGGCTGCGGCCGCCAGCGCGGCCAGCGACGAATAGCGTGAAAAGTAGGCCACGATCAGCCAGGTCGCAATGGTCGCCAGACCCAAAATCCAGTGAATGCCGAGCAACACCCCGGCCGCCGTGGCTACGCCCTTGCCACCGTGAAAGCCAAAGAACACCGGATACAAATGGCCAAGAAAGACCGCCAGCGCAACGCAGGCGACGGCGCCATCGCCCAGGCCGAACGCCCCGCCCCAGCCCGTGACCAGCACCACCGGCACCCAGCCCTTCAAGGCATCGAGCAACAACGTGACCGCCGCCGCGAGCTTGTTGCCCGAGCGCAGTACATTGGTCGCGCCGGGGTTCTTGCTGCCGTAGCTGCGCGGGTCGGCGATGCCCATCGCACGGCTGACGATGACGCCGAAGGACAGCGAGCCGAGCAGGTAGGCCAGTAAGGTGGCGATGGCCAGATAGGCATAGGTCAAAGGTGTCTCCGTCTGATTTATTTCTGGCGGCGCATGGCGCCTCGAACTTACCCGGCAAGCGCACACCAAACTGGTTTCGCCGCCAGCAGCGACACACACACCGCCGGGTCAATGCCGATCAGGTAGCCGCGCCGGCCGCCGTTGATAGCGATTTTAGGCAGCTCCAGAATGCTGGCCTCGATGAACACCGGCATGGCTTTGCGCGTGCCGAACGGCGAGGTCCCACCGACCAGATAGCCGCTGTGCCGGGTGGCCATCTCCGGCGTGCAGGGCTGGACCGATTTCGCACCGATCTGCCGCGCCAGACTTTTTGTCGAGACCGTGCGGTTGCCGTGCATCAACACCAGCAGCGGTCGGGCGTCCTGGTCCTGCATCACCAGCGTCTTGACGACGGTGAACGGGTCCAGCCCCAGTGCGGCGGCGCTGTGCTGTGCGCCGCCGTGGTCCAGATAGTCATACGGATGCTCGGTGAACCCGATGCGATGTGCCCGCAGCAACTGGGTTGCCGGGGTTTCGCTAAAGTGCGCTTCTTTTTTTGCCATCGTCGCCTGGCGGATGCGACCTTGCAGCGTCCGACTTTTCTACAGCGCCGGGTCGCGCAGTTCCCAACGGATTTTGTCGATCTCGGCCAGCAGCCCGGCGGGCAGCGTCGTACCCAGGGCATCGATGTTTTCGTCGAGCTGCGCCACCGAGGTGACGCCGATGATGGTGCTCGCGACCTGCCACTTTGTGTAGCAAAAAGCCAGGGCCATTTGCACCGGGCTTAAGTCATGCTCGCGCGCCAGCGCGTTGTAGCGACGGGCAGCGGCCAGGGCCTCGGGCCGGCCCCAGCGCTGCTTGCGCACCGATTCGAACTTGGCGATCCGGCCTTCTTTGGGCGCGTCGCTGCCGACTGTGCCGGATGCGTCGTACTTGCCGGTCAGCAGGCCGAAGCCCAGCGGCGAATACGCCAGCAGCGAAACGTTCAGGCGGTGCATGGTTTCATCTATCCCGTTTTCAACCGTGCGGTTGACCAGGCAATACGGGTTTTGCACGCTCGCAATGCGCGGCAGGCCGTGTTGCTCGGCGAGCCGGACGAACTCGTGCACGCCGTAGGGCGTTTCGTTCGACAAGCCGATGGCCCGGACCTTGCCGGCTTTCACCAGCGCCGCCAGCGCGTCCAGCTGCGCGTGCAGGCTGGTGCTCGAACGCTCGGCCTCGGGCGTGTAGTAGAGCGTGCCGAAAGCCGGCACATGGCGCTCTGGCCAATGAATTTGATACAGGTCAATGACTTCGGTCTGCAGCCGCTTGAGGCTGGCGTGGCAGGAGTCGGCGATGTCTTGCGGCGTCATGCCGCCGCCGGCGCGCACCCAGGGCATGCCACGCGACGGCCCCGCGACCTTGGTTGCCAGCACCAGCTTGCTGCGTGCCGACGGGTGCTTTGCCAGCCAGTTGCCGATGATGGTTTCGGTCGCGCCACAGGTTTCGGCCCGGGCCGGCACCGAATACATCTCGGCGGTATCGATGAAGTTGACGCCGCGCTCCAGCGAGCGGTCCAGGATGGCATGGGCTTCGGTTTCGCCGACCTGTTCACCGAAAGTCATGGTGCCCAGGCAGACCGGAGTGACCCGCAGGTCGCTGGTGCCGAGTTGGATTTGATTCATGAAGTGGAAATAAAAAGGTAGCTATGGGTGGAGGTGGACAGTCTGGCATGTCAGCAGGCAGGGCTGATTGGCCGGTGTGCCGCGACCAGTTTAAAGCGCCCGCGCTGACCGCGATTGCGGGCTGCACTGTCGTACCGGGCTTGAAGGGCTTGCCCCGGACCACGATCCGGGGGTATCCGCGCCCCCGCCCCCCACTACCCCGCCGCTAGGAACCCTCTGCATAACTCTGGCGGAGC
>JAJAYS010000356.1 GCA_026786065.1 Polaromonas sp. | reverse complement strand
ATCAGGCCCTGCCGCTCGGCCTCTTTCAAGGCTTTTTCAATCGCCGTCGGCGGCAGGCCGGTGCGATCGGCGAAATCCTGCAGCCTGAAGCCCGCCTTCAGGCGCAGCGCATTGAGCATGTACTCGAACGGCAGGTCGGCCCGGGCAACTTCGACTTCCCTAGCAAGCGCATTGCCCGAAAGGGCCTTCTCCATGTAAAGCTTCGGGTCGCGGATACGCGTCTGGCGCAGCACGCGGTGCGCAAAACTGAGCTTGCCATGCGCGCCGGCACCAATACCCAGATAGTCGCCAAACTGCCAGTAGTTCAGGTTGTGAAAACATCGGTGGCCCGCTTTGGCATAGGCCGAAACCTCATAGCGCGCCAGTCCAGCTTTTTCTGTCATTTCGGTGATGGTGTCAAGCATGGCGTAGGCCAGATCGTCTTCCGGGATGACCGGCGGAAACTTTGCGAAATAGGTGTTGGGCTCGATGGTCAGGTGATAGATCGAAATATGCGGCGGCTGCAGGCGCAGCGCCTGCTGCATGTCGGCCTCAAGGTGGCTGAGGCCTTGGCCCGGCAGCGCGTACATGATGTCGAGATTGAAGGTGTCGAAGGCCTGCGCCGCTTCCTCGACCGCCGCAATTGCCTGCGCGCGGTCATGCGCCCGGCCGAGCACCCGCAACTGGGCGTCGTCAAAGCTCTGCACGCCAATCGACAGCCGCGTCACCCCGGCGCTGCGAAACGCCTTGAACCGGTCTTTTTCAAATGTTCCCGGGTTGGCTTCGAGCGTGATTTCACAGGCGGCTGCGAGCCGCAGGCGGGCGCGAATGTCGGCCAGCAAGCGGTCTATGCCTTTTGGCGAAAACAGGCTGGGCGTGCCGCCGCCTATGAACACGCTGTGTACCGTGCGGCCCCAGACCAGCGGCAGCGACGCGTCGAGATCGGCGACCAGCGCATCGATGTAACGCTGCTCGGGAAGCTTGCCGGGCACCTCGTGAGAATTGAAGTCGCAGTACGGGCACTTCTTGAGGCACCAGGGCAGATGCACGTACAGCGACAGCGGCGGCAGCGCGGCGAGCTGCAGCGTGCCGGGGCGCAGGTAATGCTGCAGATCGGGTCGGGCCACGGCTTGGCTGGCGTCGGGCGTGCGGCCCTGCGGGTTGGGCAAGGCCGGGCTCACAGCCAGCGTTCGCGCATCAGCGCCATCATCTGGCGTGCTGCCAGACCACGGTGGCTGTGGGCATTTTTCAGGTCTGGTGGCAGCTGCGCGAAAGTGCAGCCGAGCGCGGGCAGAAACATCACCGGGTCGAAGCCGAAGCCGTGGGCTCCTGCGGGTGCGCGGGCGATCTCGCCCACCACGCGGCCGCTGGCAATCAGCGGCTCCGGGTCGTCGGCCGAGCGCACCGCCACCAGCGTGCTGACCAGCGCGGCCCGACGGTTGTCTATGCCCGCCATTTGTTCGAGCAGCGCCAGCACGTTGTTGGCGTCGCCTTTGGCGTAGCCGAACTGCGTCGCATAAAAGGCGGTATCGACGCCGGGAAGCCCGCCGAAAGCATCGACGCAGAGTCCGGCGTCGTCGGCCAGCGCCGGCATGCCGGACAGGCGGGACGCATGCCGGGCTTTGGCCAGCGCGTTTTCGACGAAGGTGCGAAAGGGTTCTTCGGCCTCGGGGATGCTCAGGTCGGCCTGGCGCAGCAACTCGAATTCGAGCGGAGCCAGGATAGCCTGCAACTCGGCCAGTTTTCCGGCGTTGTTTGAAGCAAGCAGGATCTTCATAGAATTGGCATTTTAGCCATTAAATACGGGCGCTATCAGCTATTTATTTAATAGCGACTGCTGCTGCATAACGACCAGCTCGCCAATGCCTTTCTCAGCCAGCAACAGCAATTCGTTCATTTCTGCGCGAGAAAACGCCGCGCCTTCAGCCGTGCCCTGCACCTCGACGAAATGGCCGGTACCGGTCATCACGACGTTCATGTCGGTGTCGCAAGCGGAGTCTTCGGCGTAGTCGAGATCGAGCAGCGGCGTGCCGCGCACAATGCCGACCGAGATCGCCGCGACGGCACCCAAGATCGGGCTTTGTAGCAACTTTCCCTCGGCCAACAGCCGGTTGACCGCATCTTGCGCTGCGACAAAGGCACCGGTGATGCTTGCGGTACGGGTGCCGCCGTCGGCCTGGATGACGTCGCAGTCCAGTGCAATGGTGCGCTCACCGAGTTTTTTGAGATCGAACACCGAGCGCATCGAGCGGCCGATCAGACGCTGTATCTCTTGCGTGCGGCCGCTCTGCTTGCCGCGCGCGGCTTCCCGATCGCTTCGGGTGTGGGTGGCGCGCGGCAGCATGCCGTATTCAGCCGTGACCCAGCCTTCGCCGCTGCCGCGTTTGTGCGGCGGCACCTTGTCCTCGACCGAGGCGGTGCACACAACGCGCGTGCCGCCGAATTCAATCAGCACGGAGCCTTCGGCGTAAGCCGTAAAGTTGCGGGTGATTCGCACGGGACGCAAGGCGTCGTTGGAACGTGCGTCGGCACGTGAAAATTCGGTCATGGTGGACTTTCTGTCGGCTGGGCTGGGCGGGGCGGGGTTGCAAGGCTGGCCGGCCTACGCTCCCCGATGACGGGAGAACTCTTCTCGTACGCAGCGGCGCGGCGGGAAAAAATCAGGCTTTGCGCGTAGCAGATTTTCGAATGGCTTCGTTGATCTCGGCGATGGACCGTTCGATCGTCGCCTCGTCAAGGTCCACCTCGTCAGAGCCGGGAAAATCGGCCTGAATGGTCGAGGCAAAGACGCCATCAAGGATGCCTT
>JAJAYS010000355.1 GCA_026786065.1 Polaromonas sp. | reverse complement strand
TCGGTGGTGCGGTCGAACTGGAAATGCAGTGTCGGCACCGTGTGGATGTGCAGCCGCTTGAACAGGCCGTTACGCAGAAAGCCGGCGGCCTGGTTCAATGCCAGCTCGCACTCCTGCGGCTCGCCCACCAGCACGCTGAAAAAAACCTTGGCGTGGGCATAGTCGGGCGTGACTTCCACTGCCTGGATCGTCACCATACCCACCCGCGGGTCTTTCAACTCGCGTGCGATCAACTCCGTCAGATCCCGCTGGATCTGGTCGGCAACGCGGAAACCGCGGTTGGGGGTGGTACTTTTTTTTCTGACCATGATGAATCGGTAACGCTTGCAAAACCAGCCGCGATGCCCGGAGCGCCGGTGCGCCGTTCATGGCCGTACGACTTGTACGCCCATACACGGCGCAACCGGGCAGCGAGCCCTGCCAGATTAAATCGTGCGCGCCACTTCCTTGATCTCGAAGAACTCCAGCACGTCACCTTCCTGAATGTCGTTGTAGTTCTTGATGTTCAAACCGCACTCGAAGCTCTCCTTGACTTCGCGCGCGTCGTCCTTGAAGCGCTTGAGCGATTCCAGCTCGCCGGTGAAGATAACCACGTTCTGGCGCAACAGGCGCAGCCGGGCCGCGCGGCGCACAACGCCTGCCGTGACCATGCAACCGGCGATGGAGCCGATTTTGCTGACCTTGAACACCTGGCGAATCTCGGCCGTGCCGATGACTTCTTCCTTTTTGTCCGGTGTCAGCATGCCGGACATCGCCGCCTTCAATTCGTCCACCGCGTCGTAAATGATGTTGTAGTAACGAATCTCGACGCCGTTGCTCTCGGCCTGCTTGCGCGCCTGCGCATCGGCCCGGGTGTTGAACCCGATCAGCACCGCCTTTGACGCAATCGCCAGGTTCACATCGGACTCGGAAATGCCGCCGACGCCGGAGTAAACCAGTTGCACCTTGACTTCCTCGGTGGACAGCTTGAGCAGCGACTGCGCCAGCGCCTCCTGCGAGCCCTGCACGTCGGCCTTGATGATGATCGGCAACAACTTGATTTCGCCGGCATTGATGTCGGCGAACATGTTCTCCAGCTTTGACGCCTGCTGCTTGGCCAGCTTGGTGTTGCGGAACTTGCCAGCGCGGTAGGTTGAAATTTCACGGGCGCGGCGCTCATCGAGCATGACGAGGAAATCGTCGCCGGCCTGGGGCACTTCGGTCAGACCCTGGATCTCGACCGGAATCGACGGACCTGCCGTTTTGATGGTCTTGCCGTTCTCGTCGAGCATCGCGCGCACCCGGCCGTAGGTCGAGCCAGCCAGCACAATGTCGCCCGCCTTCAGCGTGCCGGATTGCACCAGCACGGTAGCAACCGGGCCGCGGCCCTTGTCAAGTCGGGCTTCGATGACCAGACCTTTGGCCAGTGCGTTGACCGGTGCGCGCAATTCCAGGATCTCGGCCTGCAGCAGCACCTGTTCGAGCAGCGTATCGATGCCGGCACCGGTACGCGCCGAAACCGGCACGAAAGGCGAGTCGCCGCCGAATTCTTCGGGTACGACCTGCTCGGTGACCAGCTCGCCCTTGACGCGATCGAGGTTGGCGTCGGCTTTGTCGATTTTGTTGATGGCCACGACGATAGGAACACCGGCTGCCTTGGCGTGCTTGATGGCCTCTTTGGTCTGCGGCATGACGCCGTCGTCGGCTGCCACCACCAGAATCACGATATCGGTCGCCTGCGCACCCCGCGCCCGCATTGCGGTAAACGCTTCGTGGCCCGGCGTGTCGAGGAAAGACACCATGCCGCGAGGCGTTTCGACGTGGTAGGCGCCGATGTGCTGGGTGATACCACCAGCCTCGCCCGATGCCACCTTGGATTTTCGGATGTAGTCAAGCAGTGAGGTCTTGCCGTGATCGACGTGGCCCATCACGGTCACCACCGGTGCGCGGGGCAAAAATTCGGCCTGCTGGCCCTGAACGTCGTCGTCGGTAAAGGCTTCCGGGTCGTCCAGCGCCGCGGTCACTGCGGTGTGGCCCATTTCCTCCACCACGATCATGGCGGTGTCCTGGTCCAGCGGTTGGTTGATCGTGACCATCTGCCCGAGCTTCATCAAATGCTTGATGACCTCGTTGGACTTGACACTCATCTTGTGTGCGAGCTCGCCAACGGTAATGGTCTCAGGCACATGCACTTCGATGACCTTGAACTCGGTCGGGGCGACGAAGGTCGAATCCGAACGCGCATCGCGATCATGGGTACGCCGGCCACGCGGGCCGCCACGGAAGTTGCCACGGCCTGGCAGCGACGGCGCTCCACGACTCGGCAAACCCTTTTTCTTGGCTGCGTCGTCTTTCCAGGTCGAAGACAGGTTTTCGGACTTGACTTCTTTCTTTCCGGCCGCGCCGGCTGCGGCTGCGGCGGCAGTGACCCTGACGGCCGCGCCCGGCACCACGGCAGGCTTGTGCAGCGTGCCTTTCATGACGATTTTCGGGTCCACATGCGGAACCAGCACGCGCTTTGGCGCGGACATCATGGCGCGAATGCCGGCCGCTTCGGCTTCCGCCTTGCTGCGGCGTTCCTGCAGGTCCTGGGCCTTGACGGCGTCGGCCTGAAACTCGGCGGTTGCTTTGGCCTTGGCCGCTGCCTGCGCGCTGGCCTGGGTCGCGGCCAACTCTGCGGCCTTGTCGGCCCGGGAGGTCGCAGCGGCGTCACGATCATGGGTCGAAGCCGGTTCGGGCTTGTCGTCGGCATCCTTGCCGCTGGCCACCGTCGCACGCGCCTTTTTGGCCTCTTTCGCCTCTTTGGCCTCCCTGACCTTGATGGCCTCTGCCTCGGCGGCAGTCGCTGCCTCGGCCTGGGCCTGGCGCTGCACCTCGCGTGCCGCCTCACTGGCGTTGTGCTCGTCACGCAGGCGCCGCTTCTCTGCCAGTTCTTCTTCCTGGCGGCGCAGCAGCTCTGCGTGGCTCCTGGCCTCTTCCTCGCGGCGGATCAGGTCGGCGTGGTCAGTGGCTGGGGCGGCGACTTCGGCGACCGGCAGCGGCCGGGCTTCTTCGGCTGGTGCCTCGGTGCCGTCTTCACGCCGGACAAACGTGCGTTTTTTACGAACCTCGACCTGTATGGTGCGCGCACGCCCCATCGAATCGGCCTGCTTGATCTCGGTGGTCGATTTTTTGACCAGCGTGATCTTCTTTCGCTCGGCACTAGCCGTGCCGTGGCTGGCCTGCAGAAAGCCCAGCAGTTTTTGCTTGTCGGTTTCGGAAATCGTATCGCCGGCCTGCGTCTTGGTGACGCCGGCGCTGGTCAGTTGCTCGATCAGGGTGGCGGTCGATTTATTCAGTTCAGCTGCGAATTCAGCGAGGGTGGTGGTACTGGACATAGTTGGTTTTCCTGACTGGCCTTCATGATCAATGCTCTTGAGCCGGGGCCGGCACAGCGGTTTCGACAGACGTGTCGGCGGCGGTGGCGGTCTCGTCAGCGTCATTGGTAAACCAATGCGCGCGCGCCGTCATGATCAAGGCGGTGGCTTCTTCCGAAGACTGGCCAGTGATATCGGTCAATTCATCTGTGGCCAGATCGGCCAGCTCGTCGCGGGTGTTGATGCCGGCTGCAACAAGCTGCTCGATCAGTTCGGGCGTGGTTCCTGCTACATCGCGCAGCTTTTGAGATACTCCGTCGGCGCTTTCTTCCCTGGCGATTTCCATCGTCAGCAGCGCATCTTTGGCGCGGGTGCGCAGCTCGGTGACGGTGTCTTCGTCGAACGATTCGATCTCCAGCATTTCCTGCAGCGGCACATACGCCACTTCTTCGAGCGTGTTGAAGCCCTCGGCAATCAGGATGTCGGCAATTTCCTGGTCCACATCGAGTTTTTCCATGAAAAGCTTGCGGCTGGTGTCGGTCTCCAGCGACTGCTTTTCAGCCGACTCGTCGGCGGTCATGATGTTGATCTTCCAGCCGGTCAGCTCGGCAGCCAGACGCACGTTTTGACCGCCACGACCGATGGAGATTGCCAGGTTTTCTTCATCGACGACGACGTCCATCGCATGGCGCTCTTCATCGACGACGATGGACGAGACGTTAGCGGGCGCCAAGGCGCCAATCACGAACTGCGCCGGGTCTTCGCTCCACAGGACGATATCGACCCGCTCACCGGCCAGCTCGTTGGTGACGCCGTTGACGCGGGTGCCACGGACCCCGACACAGGTGCCGATCGGGTCCACCCGTTTATCGTGCGACAACACCGCCATCTTGGCGCGTGAACCGGGGTCGCGTGCGCAGGATTTGATTTCAAGCAGACCCTGCTCGATTTCCGGCACTTCCTGGCGGAACAGCTCGATCATGTATTCCGGCGCGGTCCGCGACAAGATGATGGGCGCGCCGCGCAGCGTGGTGTCCACCTCCATGATGATGGCCCGCACGCGGTCACCGGCCCGCAGGTTTTCTTTTGGAATCATGTCGCTGCGGCGCAATCGGCCTTCGACGCGGCCCGACTCGACAATGATGTCGCCCTTGTCCATGCGCTTGACGGTGCCGACGAAAATTTTCTCGCCGCGCGACATGAAGTCGGTCAGCAGCATTTCGCGCTCGGCGTCGCGGATTTTCTGCAGGATGACCTGTTTGGCGGCCTGCGCCCCGATGCGGCCGATTGGCAGGCTTTCGATCGGCTTTTCGATGTAGTCGCCTTCCTCGATGTCGGCGAGTTCCTCCCGCGCATCGCTCACCAGCTCTTCGGCCTCGGGGTTTTGCAGGCCAGCCTCGTCGGGCACGACCAGCCAGCGGCGAAAGGTCTCGTAAGCGCCGCTGTCGCGGTCCACCGTGACGCGAATGTCCACGCCCTCTTCATAGACCTTTTTGGTGGCCGAAGCGAGAGCGAGTTCGACCGCGCCGAACACGACGTCACGCTCGACGTTTTTTTCACGCGAGATGGCATCAACCAACATCAACAGTTCGCGATTCATTTCACAAGCCTGCCTTTCTTCATCTGATTTCCAATTAATTTTTATCCGGACCTGCTTCGCCCGCAGCAAGGGCCGGCTTGCTGCGCCGTCCCTTGAAATCGACTACCGGTGCCAGCCGGGCCTGATGGATTTCGTCGAGCGTGAAACCCAGCGCCTGCAAGGGCGCTGCAGGCCGTTTGCTGCTGACTTTTTGCCCAGGCTTGACGGCCGGCTCGTCGGCCCAGACGATCTGCCAGCGCGGCGGTCCGCCCTCTTTCTGTGGCGGGCAGCGCTCCAGCGCGCCGCGAAACTTCTTTTGGTTCGCCGAAACCGATGTTCCGGCACTTACAACCGGGCCAACTGCTGCCTTTAGCGTGATGTCAACCAGCTCTCCGGCAAAGCGCTCGAAGTCCTGCTCGGTTTTAAGGGGCCGGTCGATGCCTGGCGACGACACTTCGAGCCGCGAATAAGCAACCGCTTCGACTTCCAGCACGAACTGCAATTGACGCGTGACTTTTTCACAATCTTCGGCATTGACGAACAGCTCGGTGCCTGACTGCTGCGGCACGTCGATGGTCACGCGAAGCAATCCGCAGCCGGTGCGCTCGATGTCCACTAGCGTGTAGCCTAGCCCGGTCACCGTCTGTTCTATCGTGTCGTGTAAAGCCATGCGCCGGAAGCCGTCCCAAATCGGTCTAAAAACCGAAAAATCAAGTCCATAAAAAAACAAACGCCCAAAAAAAATGGGCGGTGAAAACCCGCCCATTTGGCCGTGAAAGTTGGATTGTAGCGTCCATCGAAGTCGGGTGCAAATTGGCTGCCCTATCGAGTGGCCATTCTCGGGTTGGCGGGCGCTGAGCCTACCCCGGCGGAAAGCGGCTTTCGCAACCGCTAAAAGGCCAGGCAAACTCCTCGCGCCCGGCATGCGTTTCGGGGTGCCATGATGGGCCTTCCGGGGTGGTTGAGGCCGTTCGGATTTGCAACAAAATTAAACAAAATCAAGCGCTAACTTGATTTTGTTAATGTGATTTACGAGCCCTCTGAAAGCAGAATTTGAGTGTAAGGATGCGCGGGTCGCCCCAGGACCTCGTCGACCGTTCCGGACTCCAGCACCTCGCCGTCCTTCATCACCATCACGTCGTGCGCCATCGCGCGAATGACATCGACATCGTGCGTAATCAGCAGGTAGCTCAGCCCGCGTTCGCGCTGCAGGCGCTGAAGCAGGCTAAGCACCTGTTTCTGGATGGTCACGTCGAGTGCGCTGGTCGGCTCGTCGAGCAC
>JAJAYS010000354.1 GCA_026786065.1 Polaromonas sp. | reverse complement strand
TGGTGCCGAAAATGGGGTGGTTTCAGGTGTTCCAGCGCAGTGGTGAGGCTGGCCTGCCTCAACCTCTGTGGGCCGGGATTGCCGACTTTGCCTACTTTTATTTCGTGCACAGCTTTCATGCCGTGCCGTCTGATGCGCGCCACATTGCCGCCGAAGCCGATTACGGCGGGCTCTTTACGGCAGCGGTTGGACGCGATAATATTTTCGCCACGCAGTTCCACCCAGAAAAAAGCGCCGATCAGGGCCTTGCGCTTTATCGCAACTTTCTGGCCTGGCAACCCTAAACCCGACCCGATCCCACCTGATCCCGCCCGATCCCCCAGCAGCGCCGACCGATACGATCATCTTCATCGCTCTTGCAAGAATCGCCAGAATCGCTGCGCGCTGCCCCCCAAATCCCGCATTCCTCCGCCTTTCTCCCCGCGTTTTTCAACCCGCCCACCGGCCGATTTTAAATTCGTCACATGCTGCTCATTCCCGCGATAGACCTCAAAGACGGTCACTGCGTTCGCCTCAAACAGGGCGACATGGACCAATCGACGATCTTCAGCGACGACCCGGCCGCCATGGCGCGCAGCTGGGTTGACAAGGGGGCGCGGCGGCTGCATCTGGTCGACTTGAACGGCGCGTTTGCCGGCAAGCCGAAAAACGAAGCCGCGATCCGCAAGATCCTCGCTGCGGTCGGCAGCGAAATCGACGTGCAACTCGGCGGCGGCATACGCGATCTGGACACCATAGAGCGCTACCTCGACTCCGGCTTGCGCTACGTCATCATCGGCACGGCGGCGGTCAAAAACCCCGGCTTTTTGCAGGACGCCTGCACCGCGTTTGGCGGGCACATCATCGTCGGCCTCGACGCCAGGGACGGCAAGGTCGCCACCGACGGCTGGAGCAAGCTCACCGGCCACGAGGTCATCGACCTGGGCAAGAAGTTCCAGGACTACGGCGTCGAATCCATCATCTACACCGACATCGGCCGCGACGGCATGCTCAGCGGCATCAACATCGCCGCCACCCTCAAGCTGGCACAGGCCCTGACGATCCCGGTCATCGCCTCGGGTGGCCTGTCGAACATGGCCGACATCGAAGCGCTGTGCGAGGTCGAGCGCGAGGGCGTCGAAGGCGTGATCTGCGGACGCTCCATCTACAGCGGCGACCTCGATTTCGAGGCCGCGCAGGCCCGGGCCGACGAGCTGTCGGCATGAAGCCCCAAGCTGGCGCAGAGCATGCGAGCAGCTTCCAGGGCCAGCCCTGCATCGATCTCTTTTTGCCGGGTGGCGACCGTGCCCGCATCGCGCTGCAGGGCGCCCAGTTGCTGTCCTGGGTTACCGGCGACGGCCGCGAGCGGCTCTACCTCAGCCCGCAGGCCAGCCTCGACGGCGTGAGCCCGATTCGCGGTGGCGTGCCGCTGCGCTTTCCGCAATTCAACCAGCGGGTCATTGGTTCCTGCGCGCTGCCCAAGCACGGCTTTGCCCGCACTCTGCCCTGGGCGGTGCGCGACATCGCGCAGGCTAAACAGGGCGCACAGGCCACCTTCACGCTGACCAGCGATGCCCGGACGCTGGCGCTGTGGCCGAATGCCTTCTCAGCAGTCTGCACGGTCGAGCTAGAACCCGACCGGCTGTGCATCAATTTCGGGGTGCGCAACACCAGCGATGCGATCTGGCCCTTCGCCGTGGCGCTGCACACCTATCTGCGGGTGGACGACATCGGCCGAACCGATCTGGAGGGCCTCAAGGGCGTGCCGTATTGGGACGCGGTGCTGCATCCCGGGGAGCCCGATGCGCGCACCAAAGACATCGCCGAATCCCTGCGTTTTGCCAGCGAAATTGATCGGGTCTATACCCGTCCGCGCACGCCCCTGATGCTCAAACATTTTGGCGGCTGGCTCCAGATAGAGCAGTCCCCGAGCCTGCCCGATGTCGTGGTCTGGAATCCGGGCGCGGTGCGCTGCGCCGCGCTGCCCGACATGCCGGCGGACGGCTTCAAACACATGCTCTGCGTCGAGGCGGCACGCATCCAGACGCCGCAAATTTTGTTGCCGGGCGACACTTGGCGCGGCTGGCAGTCGTTTCGGGCGCTGCCACGCCCTGCGCCGGCAGCCGCTGCCTCGCCGCTCTGAACGGGTTCACCCGCATGCTTGCCAAGCGCATCATTCCGTGTCTGGACGTCGCCGGCGGCCGGGTCGTCAAGGGCGTCAATTTCTTGGCCCTGCGCGACGCCGGTGATCCGGTCGAGATTGCCGCGCGCTACAACCAGCAAGGTGCCGACGAGCTGACTTTTCTGGACATCACCGCAACCAGCGACGACCGTGACCTGATCCTGCCCATCATCGAAAGGGTAGCGTCCCAGGTCTTCATTCCGCTGACCGTCGGCGGCGGCGTGCGCACGGTTGCCGATGTCCAGCGGCTGCTCAATGCCGGGGCCGACAAGGTCAGCTTTAATTCGGCCGCGTTGACCAACCCGCAGGTCATCGCGGATGCCTCGGCGAAGTACGGTGCCCAATGCATCGTCGTGGCAATCGACGCCAAACGCCGCAGCCTTGATGACCAGCAGCGCCTAACGGCCGCAGGGCTGCCGGCAGGCCCCGGCTGGGACGTGTACAGCCACGGCGGCCGCAAAAACACCGGCCTCGACGCGGTAGCCTGGGCAGTTGAAATGGCCAGTCGCGGCGCGGGCGAGATATTGCTCACCAGCATGGACCGGGACGGCACCAAGTCCGGGTTCGACCTGACACTCACCCGCGCCGTCAGCGACGCCGTCAGCGTGCCGGTCATCGCCTCGGGCGGCGTCGGCAATCTGGCGCATCTGGCCGACGGGATTCAGCAGGGCCATGCCGATGCGGTGCTGGCGGCCAGCATCTTTCACTATGGCGAGTTCACGGTGCGCGAAGCCAAGGAGCATATGGCTGGGCTGGGGATTGCGGTTCGGCTTTAGTGCGCAGGTTTCGAGGTGATTTTGACGTCCAGTACAGTGCTTGAATCGGCCTTTAGACCAATAAAAACGGGCGTTATAAGCTATTAAAAAAGCAGCAAATCGGCAGAGGTTTTCAACCGCAACCGGTGCGTCTGCGCTCGGCCGCGCACAGGGCGAGAAGTCAGGGCGCCTTAGAACGCCATCAGCGACAATCCGCCCATGAGCTGGCTCGACGAAATCAAGTGGGGCGACAAAGGCCTGGTGCCAGCCATTGCCCAGGATGCGCACAGCGGCGACGTGCTGATGTTCGCCTGGATGAACCGCGAGGCGCTGCAGAAAACGGCTGAAAGCGGCCAGGCGGTGTACTTCAGTCGCTCACGCGGCAAGCTCTGGCACAAGGGTGAGGCGTCGGGGCATTTTCAGACCGTCCATGAAATCCGCGTCGATTGCGACGCCGACGTGCTCTTGCTGAAGATCACGCAGCTCGGTCATGACCCAGGCATCGCGTGCCACACTGGGCGCCACAGTTGTTTCTTCAGCGTGTACAAAGATGGCCGGTGGCAGGTCACCGACCCGGTATTGAAGCGTCCTGAAGACATCTATACCTAACTCGAAGTCATGAATTTTTCCTCCAACGATTCGCTGGCCCGGCTGGCGCAAACCATCGAAAGCCGCAAGCCGGCCCACGGCGGCGACCCGGAGGCGAGCTACGTTGCCCGGCTGCTGCATCGCGGCCCCGATGCCTTCCTGAAAAAAATCGGTGAAGAGGCGACCGAAGCGGTGATGGCCGCGAAAGACCTCGACTGCGCCGGAAATTCCGAAGAGTTGAAGGGCAAATTCGTCGGCGAGGTGGCCGATTTGTGGTTTCACAGCATGATTGCACTAGCGCACTACGGGCTGAGCCCGGCCGACGTGATTGCAGAGCTGGAGCGCCGGGCCGGCACCAGCGGCATCGAGGAAAAGGCGCTGCGAAAGGCCCAAGCCCGCGATGCATCGAACGACTAGAAAGGAGCGCCTGTGACGCAAGACATTGTGACCATCGAACCCGACGAAGGGCTTCGTATGTGGGGCTGGATCAGCTACTTGCTGCACCTGGTGGTGGCGGTGGCGGCGGTGCTGCCCGGCGCGCAGGTGTCGATTGCGCTGCTGCTGATCGCGCTGGTGATCGACCTGATCAAGCGCGGCGATGCGGCCGGCACCTGGCAGGCCTCGCACTTCAGCTGGCGCATCCGCTCGGTGTTGTGGGCTGGCGTGCTGTATTTGCTTACGTCATGGCTGTGGCTGGTGTTTATCGCGCCGGGCTGGATCGCCTGGGGCTTGATTTCGTTGTGGTTTTTGTACCGCATCGTCAAAGGCATGGTCCGGATGAATGCCGGACGCTCGGTTGAGGCTTGAGGCAGTGGCGCACCTCGATAACTGCATTTTTTGCAAGATCGCGGCCGGCGCCATACCGAGCCGCAAGGTCTATGAAGACGACGAATTGTTTGCGTTTCACGACATCGCGCCATGGGCGCCGGTGCATTTCTTGATGATTCCGAAGCGCCACATCGCGTCGATGGCCGACGCCACAAATGAAGACGCCGCCTGGCTGGGCCGCATGATGGTGCTCGCGCCGAAACTGGCGATCGAGCAGGGCTGTACGCCGTATCCGGCAGGCGGCTTTCGGCTGCTGCTGAACACGGGTGCGCAGGGCGGACAAGAGGTGCACCACCTGCACGTTCACGTCATGGGCGGTCCCCGCCCCTGGCTCAAGGGCTGAGTCGCACAACATCGATCGGCACCGCGCGCGCCATTGCGGTGCTGACGCCGGGAACCGGTTATTGCGCTCGGCCGGCAGATCGGCCACTAACCCGTCTTCGTATTGCGTGTAATGGCCGGGCGGGTGCGGCGGCCTTTAGAATCAAGAGAGTTGTCCAACACGGCGAAGCGAAAGCTGCGCCTTTCCAATTCAGGAGAAAAACATGGGTTCTTTTTCAATCTGGCACTGGCTGATTGTGCTGCTCATCGTAGTGATGGTTTTCGGCACCAAGAAGCTCAGGAACATGGGCGGCGATCTCGGCGGCGCTGTAAAGGGCTTCAAAGATGGCATGAAAGAAGGCGGTCAAAGCGACGACAAAACCGCCGCTGCCGTGGTGCCCGGCCAAGTCACCAACGCCCAAGCCGCCGAAAAGCCGGCCGACAAAACCACAATCGATGTCGAAGCGCGCCCGCGCTCGTAACCAGCGCATGGTGCCGACCGTTTTCGCGGCGCAGCGCGCCCGCCGCACGGGCTCACTGGAACGCGTGGCGGCACTGCGCGCTTCAGGGATCGCGCAACACCCATGATCGACCTCGGCATATCCAAAATCATGCTGATCGGCGCAGTGGCGCTGATCGTCATCGGCCCTGAATAGCTGCCCCGGCTCGCTCGCACCGTCGGAACGCTGCTGGGCAAAGCCCAGCGTTATGTGGCCGACGTCAAGCAGGAAGTCAATCGCTCAATGGAGCTGGACGAGCTGAAGAAGATGAAAGACAGCGTCGTAGGAGCAGCACGCGACGTTGAAAACTCCATCCACACCGAGAAAAGTGACTTCGAGAAATCCTGGTCTGAGGCGACCGGCGGCTCGTCGTCGGCCGGCGATTCGGGCGGGTCTGGCGGCGAGCCCGAGGGCATGATTGTTTTTCCGGAATACCGGCATCCCAAAAAGAACTGGCGATTAAAAACTGGCGCCACGCCGCAGTGGTTCAAGGCACGCTCCGGCGTACGGACCCGCGCCCAGTCCGGAGCAGCCCGCGTCGCCCGCTTCAGGCCCCGGCCGGGCGCACAGGCAGGACGGCATTTTTGAGTTGCTGACCTGCGGCGGCGGGGCTGCGGCGCCACCGGGCGAGTCGGCTTCGGGCCATTTCATTTTTTCACCGTCTGCCAGCCATCTGCAAGCAGATTTTCAGCGCACACTTCCTCCATGAGCGACCCCCGAAACGACAAAACCGACAAGCCCGACGAGCTGGCTGGCACCGAGCAGCCCTTCGTCCAGCACCTGGTGGAGCTGCGCGACCGCATGATT
Source organism: Polaromonas sp. (assembly GCA_026786065.1). GTDB lineage: Bacteria > Pseudomonadota > Gammaproteobacteria > Burkholderiales > Burkholderiaceae_C > Polaromonas. Next base: position 2,765 of record JAJAYS010000354.1, on the reverse strand, counting down.
CGCGCGGTTGCCGCGATCGGCATCGCTGCCGCGCTGCTGGCCGTTTTCCCGGGTCCCGGCGCGCTTTACGACCTGATGGCGGCACCGCTGGTGGCCACCTTGCCGGCTGGCACCACGCTGATCGCGACCAACGTGATTTCGCCTTTTGTCGTGCCGATCAAGATTTTGTTCATGGCGGCCTTCATGATTGCCTTGCCGGTGGTGCTTTACCAGCTTTGGGCCTTTGTGGCCCCCGGCCTTTATTCGCATGAAAAGAAACTGGTAATGCCGCTGGTGATCTCCAGCACGCTGCTGTTTTTTATCGGCGTGGCGTTCTCCTATTTCATCGTCTTCGGCCAGGTGTTCAGTTTCATCCAGAGCTTTGCGCCCAAGTCCATCACGGCAGCGCCAGACATCGAGGAGTACCTGAGCTTCGTGATCGGCATGTTTCTGGCGTTCGGTCTGGCTTTCGAAGTGCCGATCGCCGTCATCCTGCTTGTGCGGATGGGCGTATTGACAGTGGCCCAGCTTCGTGAGTACCGGGGCTACTTCTGGGTGGCGGCAGCGGTCGGCACCGCTCTGGTCACGCCGCCTGACGCGGGCTCGATGCTGATGCTGTTGGCGGTCGTCGGCAGCCTGTATGAAGTCGGCATTCTGGCGGCGCAGCTTTTCCTCAAAAACACCAAGGCGCCGGACGAAAAGCCCGACACCGAAACCGCCAAGTCCTGAAGCAGGTCGGTGGCAGGCGTGAAGCGGTTTGCAGCGGGAATCGGCCAGATTGGTCACGCCATCAATGAAAAACCGATTTTGACCAATATTTACGGGCGTAGGCAGCTACAAAATTTATAGCGACAGCCGCTCCAGAGCAGCGTGGCAGAGCCGGATGCGCCGCATAAATCGCATGCGCAAAGCTTGCAGCTGGCAAGCAGCAGGGCTTTAGCGCTGGGCGCGGGGCCGCTGGCGTACGCCGGGTGTAACCGGAACTTCGCTGGCGTCGTTTCCGCGCAGCACGCTGAGCGGGGCGGCCGTGCCGGGTTTGAGGGCGGCCACGGCGGTCAGAAGCTGGCTGACATTGCCGACCGGCTTGCCGTTGACGGCCGTGATCACGTCGCCAGGCCGTATGCCGGCCTGGGCGGCCGGGCCGCTTTGCAGCACGCCGGTGATGATGACGCCGCCGGCTTTCAGCGCAGCCGGCTTGATGTTGAAGGTTTCGGCCAGCTCGGCGTTCAGGTCCTGCGGCTCGACGCCGATCCAGCCACGGGTGACCTGCCCGTCGCGCACGATGCCGTCGAGCACCTGGCGTGCGGTCGAAACCGGAATCGCGAAGCCAATACCCATCGAGCCCCCCGAACGCGAATAAATGGCAGTGTTGATGCCCATCAAATGGCCGTTGGTATCGACCAGTGCTCCACCGGAATTGCCAGGGTTGATGGCGGCGTCGGTCTGGATGAAATTCTCGAAGGTGTTGATGCCCAGCTGGTTGCGACCGAGCGCGCTGACGATGCCGCCGGTCACGGTTTGGCCGACGCCGAACGGGTTACCGATGGCCAGTACCGGGTCTCCGACCTGAAGCGAATCGGAGTCGCCCAAAACGATCACCGGGAGCTTGTCGAGGTCGATCTTCAAAATGGCCAGATCGGTGTCGGGGTCGGTGCCGATCACCCTGGCGCTGGCTTTGCGGGTGTCGTTCAGCACCACCTCGATCGCATCGGCGCCATCGACCACGTGGTTGTTTGTCAGGATGTAGCCGCTGGCGCTGATGATGACCCCGCTGCCCAGCCCGCCTTGCGCCTGCCCCCGGCCCTGGTCGCCAAAAAAGAAGCGGAACCATGGATCGTTGGCATTGGGGTTTTGCGCCGCCGCCTTGCTGGTGTTGATGCTGACCACGGCCGCCGACGCCACTTTGGCTGCCGCGCTGAAGCTGGCGCCGCCGCTAGGCGTGCGCGCCGCGCTGGAGGCCGGCGCCTCGATCACCGACACGCCGGCAATCGATGCGCGGCTGCCCAGCCATTGCGGCTGCAGGGTGGCGACGACAAAATAAACGGCCAGCAAGACCGTCACTGCTTGAGAAAAAAGGAGCCAGCTGCGCTTCATGTTTGTGATCTGAAAAAATCTTCGGAAGGTCTTGAGAAAGGTTTGATAAGGTCGTAAAACGGTTGCACAACCGGGTTTTTTGGGCGCTGGCCGTGATTGTCCACCAACGCTGTAAACCCTGCGGCGGCGGGGCTGGCGCCGATTCGGGCCGGCTTGCGCTGACACAATAGGGGGATGCGTTCATGCCTCCACCGTGAAGATCTGCTACAGGCTTTTGACGGCCTGCTGCTGCCGTCCCGCTTCAAGGATTACGGCCCTAACGGACTGCAGGTCGAGGGCCGCATCGAGGTTCGCAAGATCGTCTCGGGAGTGACCGCCAGCCGGGCCTTGATCGAAGCGGCCATCGCCAGCGGAGCCGACGCGATGTTTGTTCACCACGGGCTGTTCTGGCGCGGTCAGAGCGGCTGCGTCACCGGCTGGATGAAGCAGCGGCTGGCGCTGTTGCTGGCACACGAGATCAACCTCTACGCCTACCATCTGCCGCTCGATGCGCACGCCGAACTCGGCAACAACGCGCAGCTCGGGCGGCAGCTGGAGCTGTCGGCCAAGGCGCGCTTCGGCGAGCAGGACCTCGGGTTTTTGGGCGGGCGCCAGGATGGCGGCAGCTTCGACGACGCACAAAGCCTGGTCCGGCATCTCGAGCGCAAGCTGAATCGGCCGGTAACCCTTGCAGGGCCGGCGCATAAAGCTAT
>JAJAYS010000353.1 GCA_026786065.1 Polaromonas sp. | reverse complement strand
GGTCTGGGCATGGCAGCGGGCAAAATCGGGTAGTGGCAGCGAAGGCCACTCTACCCCCGATCCGCAGCCGTGTCGCTTGCTCGGATCGGGCCAGATGCAGAGATTGCTGCCATCGATGTCTCACCGCGCCTTGCGCCCAGCTTCACGCTTATGTTGAACCTTGAACTGAAAATTCCCCCGCCTGTAGTGGCTGCGCTGACTGCCGCAGCGATGTGGGCCGCGTCGCAATGGAGTGGCCCCGGTGGCCCGCTTGATGGCTTGCCTGCCGACTGGCGTCTGGCCGCCACGCTGGCCGTCGCGCTGGTCGGTGCCGGGTTCGATGTCGGCGGCGTGCTCGGTTTTTTGCGCGCGAAGACCACCGTCAATCCGATGAAGCCCGAGCGCTCGGCCGCGCTGGTGACGTCCGGCCTTTACCGCATCACCCGAAACCCGATGTACCTTGGCATGGCGCTGCTGCTGCTGGCCTGGGCGCTTTACCTGGCGTCGGCCACGGCGCTGCTCGGCCCGCTGGTGTTCATGCTGTACATCACGCGCTTTCAGATTCGGCCCGAAGAGCGCGCTTTGTCCGCGCGGTTTGGCGGCGAGTTTGCTAGCTACTGCGCGCGCGTGCGGCGCTGGCTGTAGGGGCTCGGCTGCATCACCGCATGCGGCCTTCGAACAGCCGGCCTCGCAAGAGCTTTGCGCAAGCTCCCTTGGGACCTTCTGCATAACTCCCTGCGGTCTGTGCCTGCCGGGAAAGTGCCGTCCAATACTGGGTGCTCAGCATTAAATAGCCGATTTGACTAGCGAATACGAACGTTAGCAGCTCTTAATTTAATAGCGACTGCTTTGTCCACCACTGCCCGTCCCAGCGCGCGCCAGGCCGCCGAAGGCACCGGCTCGGCGGTGGCGCCATGCCGGGCGAGCCGGCGTTTGAAAGGGAGAAGGGGAATCACCTCTTGACCGGCTTCGGCCCGCAGGGCGAAATGCAAGGCTCCTTCAACGTCCACAGGTTCGCCATGCAACTTTTTCTCCGGCCCCGCCTTTACATCCTGACTTTTGCGCTGCTCTTGGCGGCGTGTGCCAACCCCTCTGGTCCGGGCGGCTCGCCGTTCGGCCGCAACACGCAGGGCGTGTCGGGCGAGCGGCTGGGCCGCATTGCCAGCGTGGTGCAAGCCGAAGTGGACAAAGGCACTTTCGCTGGCGCCGTGACGCTGGTCGCCCGAAACGGCCAGATCGTGCACCACGAGGCCCACGGCTACCTCGACGCAGCCAAGACCAAACCAATGACCAAAGACGCGATTTTCAGGCTCGCGTCGATGACCAAGCCGCTGGTCAGCGTCGCCACGATGATGCTGGTCGAGCAGGGCACACTGAAAATCAACGACCCGATCTCGACCTGGCTGCCGGAGCTGAAAGACCTGAAGGTCGAAACCGCTGCCGGCGATGTCGCGCTGACACGGCCGGTCACCGTGCAGGATCTGCTGCGCCACACCGCCGGCCTGGTTTATGGCGGCAGCACGCGCTCACCGCGCATCAAAAAAATGTACGAAGAGCTCAACATCGAGGCGCTTGAAAAAGACATCACCGCCGGCGACATGCTGAAAAACCTTGCGACGATTCCGCTGGCGCACCAGCCCGGCACGTTCTTCGAGTATTCGATTTCAGTGGACGTGCTGGGACTGCTGCTGGAGCGGGCGACGAAAAAGAGCCTCGACCTGCTGCTGCGCGAGATGCTGACCGGGCCGCTCGGCATGCAGGACACCGCATGGTGGGTGCCGACCGACCAGCGCGCGCGGCTGGCCGAAACGCTGGACAGCGACGCGCAAAAACCCGCCATGCTGAAGTCCTACCGGCAGTTCGACAACCCGGCAGTCCGGACTTACCTGAAAGGCGGCGCGGGCATGGTCGGCACGACCGCCGACTACTTCAAGTTCCTGCAGATGGTCGCCAACGGCGGCGAGTACGCAGGCCGGCGCTACCTGTCGAAAAAAACCGTCGAATTCATGCTGTCCGACCACACGCCTGGCATGGGCGGCACGACCTTCGCCTCGACCGGCCCAGGCTACGGTTTTGGCCTGGGCTTTGCCGTACGGCTGCAAGACGGCTTCTCGTGGACGGCCGGTAGCAAGGGCGACGCCATGTGGGCCGGTGCCTGGGGCACCAGTTTCTGGATCGACCCGAAAGAAAAGCTGGTCGGCATTTTGATGGCGCAGTCGCCGTCCAACCGGGTGCAGACGCGCATGCTGTTCAAAAACGTGGTGTACGCGGCCGTCGTGGAATAACCCGACCAAACCCGACCAAACCCGACCACCCGGGCCTCAGCAGCCCAGTTGGTCGGCCAGCGCCAGCAGGTCTTTGGCGTGCAGGCTGTTGGCCGCATCGGGCGATACGTCTTTCGGCCTGGCCGCGCCGAATTCGTTTGGCCGCTCGATATAAACCGTTTGCAAGCCACAGGCGCGCGCGGCGGCCAGGTCGTCTTGATGGGCGGCCACCAGCATCACCTGCTCGGGCGGCAAGTCGAACACCTTGGCCACCCCGAGGTAGGTGGCTGGGGCCGGCTTGTAGGCGCGAAAAACTTCGGCCGATAAAATGCAGTCCCACGGCAAACCCCCCCGCTTGGCCATGTTGGTCAGCAGGCCGATATTGCCGTTGGACAGCGTGCAGAGCGTGTGCTTTTGCTTGAGCCGCGTCAGCCCGGCCACCACGTCGGGCCACGGGTCCAGGCGGTGCCAGGCTTTATTCAGGTGCTGCTTTTGCGTCTCGCTCAAACCGCCCAGGCCGAATTGCGCAAGCAGGCCGTCCAGAATCATCCGGTGCAGGTCGTCGATCAGCGTCCAGCCCACCTCGCCCGACATCACCCGCCGCATCGCCGGCTGGTAGCCCGCGCGCCAGGCTAATGCGAAAGCGTCGCCATCGACGTCGGGCAGGATAGTCTGCACTTCGCGGGCGACTCCGCTGTGCCAGTCCACCACCGTGCCGAAAATGTCGAACGCGAGAATCTGGGCGCTTGGGTGTGGGGGTCGGAGCGTCATGCGGTGATTATTTGCTGCGCCCGGAAAATCGCTGCGTTTATTAGTTAAATAGCGCTTTTAACCAGCAAATACGGGCGTTGGTAGCTCTGTTTTTCATAGCGAAAGTGCGCGGCGCGACCCCGGAAAAGCGCCGCTTGAAGGCCTCAGCCCTGCTCCATCGTGATGTTTCCGGCTTTGACGTAGTCGTCGTACTGCAGGCGGGGAATCGCCGCCAGGCCAGCGGTGCCCTCGGCGTCCCAGCTCAGCGTGGCGCTGTCGTCGGCCAGATCAACCTCAACCCGGCCCTCGGGAATGTCGATGGGCACACCGTCACCTGGGGTGTAGGCGACTTTGCCGGTGATTTTTGCGAAGTGGGGCATAGGGTGTCCTTGTCGGGCTGTCGCGGGCTCTGAATTTTTTTGACAAACGAAGATTAAACGCTCAAGAAAGGATGCGGCGTGTCGGTCAACGTCGGCTGTCGAGGACGGCAGCGGTGAACGGCGTTGTTGGCAATCGCCCACCACAAAAGCTGGCAAAAAGTACCGCGGTTGTGCCAGAGCAGGAATGTCCATTATTGGATGCTAAGTTACCCACGCCATCTTGCTCACGCCATCTCCAATGATGGCCCAGGCGGCTTTGCGGCTTCCAGCAACAATCTGCAGGCAAGCGTCCTGCGTTCAGCCGATTTTTATGGCCCCGGCGCAGTGCAAAGTTTGCGCGTTCCACCCTCACGGCTGGCCATATTGCAGGCCGATCTCCTGCTCCACGAGTTTGCGCAGCGGCTCATAGCCAAAGGTCGGCAGCGGTTTGCCGTTGACGAAAAACGTCGGCGTTTTGGTGACGTTCAGCGTCGCCAAATCACGCAGATCGCGCTGCAGCATCTTGTCGATCTCCGGGTTGATCATGTCTTTTTTGGCTTGCTCGATATCCACGCCGACCGCCTGCATCAAAGGCCAAATCTGGCCGATGTCGGGGTTGCTGTGGCTGGCCCACAGGTGCTGGCGCTCCAGCAGCGCTTCAAGCGCCGACCAGTACAGGTTTTGCAGACGCGCCGCCTCCAGCGCCTTGACCACCTGGTCCGAGCCGGCATGCAGCGGCGCATAGCGGATGACCGCCTTCACCCGGCCCGGATTGTCTTTGACGAAGGACTTCACCATCGGGTAGAACGCCCGGCAGGTCTCACAGGCTGGATCAAAAAATTCGACGATGCTGACCTTCGCGGTCGTTGGGCCAAACGTCGGCGCGTCGGCCCGCGTGATCAAAGCCAGGTTGTTGTTGGCGGTGAGCGCCTGCTGATCGTTCACCCGCTGCTGGTAAAGGCCCGCGCCGATCCCGAAAAGGGCCGCTGCGACCAGCGCAATGGCGACGACGGTGATCTGTTTTTTATTCATGACCGGAAGCTTTCATTGACATAACTAACAGGACGGTAATGAGCGTGAAGGCTGTCAAAGACAGCATCGGCAGGTCAAGATAACCGAACAGATTGAGCACCTGCTGCCGGCACGACGGCCCCTGACCGCAGGGCGCCAGACTCTCGGGAATCCAGTGCCAGTAAAGCAGCGTGTGATAGAGCGCCACCGCCTGGCCCAGCGCCGACAGCGCGATGCCGTAAATGGCCACGCCGGTCTCGGACCGGAGCAGCGCAATACCCAGCAACAGCACCAGCGGAAACATCGCGATGCGCTGGTACCAGCACAGCACGCACGGCGCCTGGCCCATGACTTCGCCGATGAAAACGGCCGAGGCGGTGGATGCCAGCGCGACCAGCCAGGCGGCGAGGAGGTAGCGCCACGCTCGGTCAAAAACAGCTTGATTTTTGGTCATCGTGTGGGTGTGCGCCGGTTTGGCTGAAGCGGGGTTACCGCTGCGGCTGCGAATTTTTCACGCTTCCGGGATTGTGCCGTCCGGCGCCGCTTGCCTTTTGTGTCTCATTCCGGGCTCGGCCCGGACTCCATGCTCGCTGCGAGCGCCTGCGTCGCAATTACCCGGTCGTTGCAACTCGTTGGATCAAGTGCGCAGCAGCCCGGCGATCTCGTTGGCGTCGGGCGCTTCGGCCTTGAGCGGCTTGCCGGAGCGGCAAAGGTTTTCAAGCGCCTGGTGCATGCAATTGGGCCTCGCTGCCGATCAGCCATATTGTTTTGGCTGCTGCCAGACGCGCGTGACAAACGCGTTGTTGCTCTGAATGCGTTTGGCCGCGTCAGCGGGCGGGTACCGCGTGGGGTTGCTATTGCGGCCCAGTGTGGCGGTGGAAGATTCCAGCGCGCCAAACAAGTCCGCGTAGCTCAGGCTTGGGCTGATGATCAGCAGGTCTAAGTCGCTGTGCGACGTGTCTTGCTGCCTGTTAAGGGCCCTCTGCATAACTCCCTGCGGACTGTGATCACACGGGCTCGGGCGGTCCGCTGCGTTGTTTTCCTTGCCAATAGCGGGGCTATTGGTTGCAAAAAGACGCCTTGCGGCCCATCCCGATCCGCGAGCCACAGCGCCGCCAGAGTTATGCAGAGGGTCCTTGACAGAGCCATAGAAAAAAGCCGCGATTTGTCGACCCCGATTTCTCTTGCTGTTCAGCCAGGCCGGGAATTAACAGCGAGCAAAAACTTGCATAACTTTCGTTAGCGTGTAGACATGGCCAAATGCACGATCTACAACGGCTCATCCATCGGGTGCAGCGCGGCGGTTGTCGCCAGCATCAAAGACTTTCAAAAAGGAATGCGCGATGAGGACCACACTGTTTCAAGCCTTGCTGCTTGTCGGCACATTGGGCCTGGCCCATGCGGGTGATGATGACTCTGCCACCAACCCGCGCGATTTCAATAGCTACTATGCGCCCGCCTACCGGCTACCCGATCCGGCGGCGATGTCCTCCCCCGCAGCGCGGGGCAAGGAACTCATCCATTCAACTTACAAATATCTCGGTGCGGAAAGCGGTCAACGAGCCGCCAACGGGCGGCCCTTCGTGGGCAACAAGCTCGCCTGCACCAATTGCCATATGTCATATGGCACTCAACCCAATGCCTCGCCCTTCGTCGTCGTCGCACAGAAGTACGCAGCGCCCGGCATCTTCAACTCGCGCTCAAATATATTGCTCGATGTCCCGAACCGGGTCAACACCTGCATGGAACGCTCGCTCGCCGGTGAAGCGCTTCCCAGGGACAGCCAGCCGATGAAAGACATCGTGGCGTACATCGACTTTCTGGGCACTGGCCTCCAGCCCGGCTTTACCTTCAAGCAGGTGAAGGGCCAGGAGTTTCCCGCAGTGACACTGCTGACGCGTGCCGCCAACCCGGTGCGCGGCAAGGAAATTTACAAAGAGCGCTGCAAGGATTGTCACCAGGACAACGGCCAGGGCAAATGGAATGATGAGCAACAGCGCTATGACATTCCGGCGCTGTGGGGCAACAACAGCTTTGGCCTGATGTCCGGCATGGGCCGGCTCGCCACTGCGGCGACCATGGTCTGGGGCACCATGCCGCGCGACCAGGTCAATATCATGGATCCGGCCACCCGCATGTCGCAAGCCGATGCCTGGGACGTGGCGGCTTACCTGTTGTCGAACAGTCACCCGTTCAATGAGCGCTACGTCAACGATTGGACCGGCGTCGGGCCCGATGGCATGCCGAACTGGCTGCGCAAGCCTGCCAGTGCTTCGTATGACCACACCATGCCGCGCAGCAACCTCGGCGCGGCAACCGACGATCCGGGCAAACCACCGATGTTCCCGCGGGCGCAACATACTTTCGGTCCGTTTCAACCGATTGAAGCGGCGCTTAAAGCGGCACGCATAGCACGCGGTTTCCCGTGAGTCCAGGCGCAGGCAGAGGCTGACTTTTCGTGGAGATTGAAATGAACCGAAGCAGCAGATGGATCATTGGCTTGGCCAACGGTGCTGGATTGACGCTCGGCGCCTTCGCCCAAAGCCCAGCCGCGGACGCTGTACCGGTCGTACCCGCGGCAGCGCCCGCAGCCGCTGCCGCCTCTAGTCCAAAAGACTGGAAAGCGCCCGACATCGGCAAACTGCCCGACGACAAGTACGGCCAGTCGGTGCGCCAGGGCAAGGCCCTGATGGAGCAAACCTACAAGCACATCGGACCCGAGGTC
>JAJAYS010000352.1 GCA_026786065.1 Polaromonas sp. | reverse complement strand
GGGCTTTTTTGGCCGCTACTTTTTTTGCTGGTGCTTTCTTGGCTGCCATTTTTTTGGCGGGAGCTTTTTTGGCCGCTACTTTTTTAGCCGGCGCCTTCTTCGATGCAGCTTTTTTTGCTGCTGGTTTTTTCGCAGTTGCCATAGTTTTCTCCTTGATCACATTGCAAAGAGCACTTCGCGTCTGGAGTACGCAAAGCGATTCACGGCGTTAGGCCTTTGGATACCGGGCCCAGCGCCGAGAACACAGGAGCAAAGCCCATCTCGCGCTCTTTGGCGCTGTCGGTGGTCATTGCAATTCGGGAAATCATTGTTCAGGGTGTTTTCTGTAAAACTCTGTCATCAATCCCAAGAGAGAGCGCCGCCAGACTGGTACTCGATCACTCGGGTTTCGAAAAAATTTCGCTCTTTCTTGAGATCGATCATCTCGCTCATCCATGGGAACGGATTTTCCTCGTTAGGGAAAAGAGTTTCAAGTCCAATTTGCGTTGCGCGTCGATTTGCGATGTAGCGCAGGTACCCTTTGAACATCGATGCATTGAGACCGAGCACGCCACGCGGCATGGTGTCTTCGGCGTAGCGGTACTCGAGCTCCACCGCCTTGAGAAACAGTGCTTTGATTTCTGCCTTGAACTCGGCCGTCCACAAATGCGGGTTCTCAAGCTTGAGTTGGTTTATGAGGTCGATGCCGAAATTGCAGTGCATTGATTCGTCGCGCAGGATGTACTGGTACTGCTCGGCTGCGCCGGTCATCTTGTTCTGACGCCCCAACGCCAGGATTTGCGTGAAACCGACGTAGAAAAACAGACCTTCCATCAGGCAAGCGAAAACAATCAGCGACTTGAGCAGCGTCTGGTCGGCTTCGGGCGTACCAGTCTTGAAATGCGGATCGGAGATGACTTCTATGAATGGAATCAGGAACTGATCTTTGTCCTTGATGGATTGCACTTCGTTGTAGGCGTTGAAGATCTCGCTCTCGTCAAGCCCAAGCGATTCGGTAATGTACTGGTAGGCGTGGGTGTGAATGGCTTCTTCAAAAGCTTGGCGCAGCAGAAACTGCCGGCATTCTGGCGCCGTGATGTGCCGGTAGGTGCCCAGTACGATGTTGTTGGCTGCCAGCGAGTCCGCTGTGACGAAAAAGCCGAGGTTGCGCTTGACCAGTCGGCGCTCGTCTTCGGTCAGCCCATTCGGGTCTTTCCAGAGCGCAATGTCGCGGGTCATATTGACTTCCTGCGGCATCCAGTGGTTGGCGCAGGTGGCAAGGTATTTTTCCCAAGCCCATTTGTATTTGAACGGAACCAGCTGGTTTACATCGGTCTGGCCATTGATGATGCGCTTGTCCGCCGCTCTAACGCGCTTGGCGACTGCTGGCGCCGATACAGCGTTGCTGGTTGACGCGATCGAGGCGGGCGTATGGTAGGCCGTGCCGTCGTCCAGCAAGCGCAACTTGGTTTTGGATTGCGCGGACGGCGAGGCAGAAAAAGAAGGCGAAGGTTCGTTCGAGCGGCTGGGCGTCGGGCCGTTGCTCAAAGAATTTTGCAGGGAAGGTTTGACTTCTTCGTCCCAGGTCAACATAGAGGGTTCCAATACTTTGGGATTATGAAAGCAGCAACTCGAATTGAGAAGCGATGGTTCGGACTACTGCGCTTTTGTGTTGCTCAATTACGTCGAATGTGGCGCAAATTTTTAACTCCTGACGCGATGCTTTTTTTATTGGCAAGCCTCGCAGCCGGGATCGTCTATCGCACAGAACTTGATGTCGGTGGCGGGCGCTGAACTCAGCTGCAGGCGGGCTGCGGCTACAGCGGAATCAAGACTATTGGAGGCCGGATTGAAGTCGGCATTCACCGCTTCTCCACCCGACGAGACTGCATTCATCTTGCCGGCTTTTACGGTAGATTTTTCAGCGTGTGTTGCACCAATGGTGCGAAGGTAATAAGTGGTTTTTAGGCCGCGCACCCAAGCCAGTTTGTAGGTGTCGTCGAGCTTTTTCCCGGATGCGCCCGACATGTAGATATTCAGCGACTGCGCCTGGTCTATCCATTTTTGACGGCGCGAGGCAGCCTCTACTATCCATGAAGAATCAACCTCGAATGCAGTCGCATAAAGCGTTTTGATGTCGTTAGGCACTCGGTCTATCGGGCGCAGCGAACCGTCAAAGTGCTTCAAATCGACCAGCATGACGCTGTCCCACAAGCCCAGACGTTTCAGGTCGCGCACCAGATAACTGTTGATGACGGTGAACTCACCAGAAAGGTTGGATTTGACCGAAAGGTTGCCAAAGCACGGCTCGATACAGGCATCTACACCGATGATGTTGGAGATGGTTGCAGTTGGCGCGATCGCCACGCAATTGGAGTTGCGCATGCCGTCTTGCGCTATCTTGCGACGCAGAGCGTCCCAGTCCAGCGTTGCAGACCTGTCAACCTCGACATAGCCCCCGCGTGCCTCGGCCAGCATGTCGAGGGTATCGAGCGGCAAGATGCCCTGGTCCCAGAGCGAGCCCTTGTAGCTGGCGTACTTGCCGCGCTCGCGGGCCAATTCGGTCGAAGCCCAATAGGCGTGGTAGCAGACCGCTTCCATCGATTTGTCAGCGAAGTCCACCGCTGCATCGGAGGCGTAGGGCACGCGCAGTTCGTACAGGCAATCCTGAAAACCCATGATGCCCAGACCTACAGGTCGGTGCCGCATATTGGAGTCGCGCGCTTTCTTTACGGCGTAATAATTGATGTCGATCACGTTGTCGAGCATGCGCATCGCGGTGGTGATGGTCTTTTTTAGTTTGGCATGATCAACAATCTTGACACCGTCGGCGCCGGCCATCAAATGCTGAACCAGATTGACCGAGCCCAGATTGCAGACGGCAGTTTCGGTTTCGCTGGTGTTCAGCGTAATTTCGGTACACAGGTTGGACGAGTGAACGACGCCGGTATGCTGCTGCGGCGAGCGAATATTGCAGGCGTCTTTGAACGTGATCCAGGGGTGGCCAGTTTCAAACAGCATCGACAGCATCTTGCGCCACATGTCAGTAGCCTGGAGCTTGCGGGAGGGCTTGACTTCGCCGCGCTCGGCTCCCGCCTCGTAGGCCGTGTAGATGCTCTCGAACTCCTTGCCGTACTTGTCATGCAAATCAGGCGTGTCGGAGGGGGAGAACAGGGTCCAGCTTCCGCCTTCCATCACCCGGCGCATGAACAGGTCCGGGATCCAGTTGGCGGTATTCATGTCGTGGGTGCGTCGGCGGTCGTCGCCGGTGTTCTTGCGTAGCTCCAGAAACTCCTCGATGTCCAAGTGCCAGGTTTCCAGATACGCGCAGACCGCGCCCTTGCGCTTGCCGCCCTGGTTAACAGCGACGGCCGTGTCGTTGACCACTTTCAGGAAGGGCACCACGCCCTGTGACTCGCCGTTGGTACCTTTGATGTGGGCGCCAAGTGCGCGCACCGGCGTCCAGTCGTTGCCCAGACCGCCCGCGAACTTGGACAGCAAGGCGTTTTCCTTGATGGCGTCGTAAATCCCCCCCAGATCGTCGGCTACCGTAGTGAGATAGCAGGACGACAGTTGCGAGCGCAGCGTGCCCGCATTGAACAGCGTCGGTGTGCTCGACATGAAATCGAACGACGACAACACCTCGTAAAACTCGATGGCGCGCGCCTCACGATCAATTTCGTTCAGCGAAAGGCCCATTGCGACGCGCATGAAGAATGCCTGCGGCAGTTCGATGCGCTGTTTGCGGACATGCAGGAAATACCGGTCGAACAGGGTCTGCAGACCAAGGTAGTCAAACTTCAGGTCACGCTCGGGCTTCAACGCCGCTCCCAGTCGTTCCAGATCGAACTGCTGGAGCTTTTCATCCAGAAGCTCGTTCTTGACACCTTTGGCAATGAACTGTGGGAAATATTCTGCGTAGCGGGCCTGCATTGCTTGCTGGTCCACCTCTTCACCCAGAACCTCACGGCGGATGGCGTGCATTAAAAGACGCGCAGTGGCATAGGTGTAGTCGGGGTCTCTTTCGATTAGCGTGCGCGCAGCCAGGATGGAGGCCTTGTACACCTCGTCGATAGGCACGCCGTCGTACAGATTGCGCATGGTTTCTATCAAGATGGGTTCGGGGGAGACTCCGGCGCCCAGATTGGCGCAGGACGCCTCAATCAGCGCCGTCAGCTTGACGACGTCAAGCGCCACCTTTTTGCCGTTGTCCATCACGTGCAACAGGGGAACGACGGACGCGGCGGTACTTTGCATGTTGCGAGTGCGCTCCTGAGTGCGCTTTTCGCGGTACAGGACGTAAGCCCGTGCGATCTCATGGTGGCCGCCACGCATCAAGCCCAGTTCAACCTGATCCTGAACGTCTTCAATATGAAAAGTGCCGCCGCCCGGACGCGAGCGGACCAGTGCCCGCATGACAGCATGAGTTAGCTGGTCAACGGTTTCGCGCACGCTGGCAGAGGCGGCGCCCTGCGTGCCGTGAACTCCCAAAAAAGCCTTCATCATCGCCACGGCGATTTTGTTGGGCTCGCAGGGCACCACCGCGCCATTGCGGCGAATGATCTGGTGGTGGGCCAGCGGATTGCTCTGTCCGCTGGTGCGGCCGAGCGCTGCGGCGCCGGAAAACCCGCTAGGATTTTCAGGGATTGTTTGGGAGGTGGTTTGCATGGATTTCTCTCGATTTATTTTTGCTGCGGCAGGGTCGTGCGTGAAGGCGCTCGCAATATGGATGGGGGTTGGAGGGCCTTGAGTCGCTTGAATACATGCCGGAAGGCTAGTGTTTTTAAAGGGCGGTTTTGAAGGCCTGTTTTTAAAGCCTGTTACCGCTCCTCTGGCTTGGACTGTAATCGGATTGGGACACTATACCTAGTGCCTTTAGTGATTACAAGCCACTACTGGTAGTGTTTTTTCACCGAGCATAGATTTTATTCCACGGGCTGTTTTCCGGTGCGAAAAAGCTGCAATCCCCTTGTTTTCGGCGATGCGAAAAGTCTGGAAACGTGGTGGAGATTTTCGCCGTCGCAGGGAGCCAGCCCCTCAAAGGAGAGCGGGCGGTCCGAACTGGAGTCCGACGGCCAAGCGAGATCCCGGTTAACTGGCCGTGGGGGGATATTGCGCGTCGTTTGCGCCGAGTGCGCGCTGCAGCAGGGGCCAGTCGAAGCCGGCACCCGGGTCCCGCTTTCGGCCAGCGGCTACGTGCTCGTGGCCAGCAAAATGGGCGATCGGGTAGGCGTCGGCCAGCGCGTTGCACAGGCTGATCAGGCTTTCGTACTGGGGGGTCTCGAAGGTTCCGCCCTCCAGGCCTTCGAGCTCTATGCCGATGGAGTCGTCGTTGCAGTTGGCGCGTCCACGGTATTCGGATTGCCCGGCATGCCAAGCGCGCTCGCCGCAGCCGACAAACTGCCACAGTTCTCCCCGGCGGGTGATGAAGAAATGCGCCGACACCTGCAACCCGCGCAACTGCTGGAAATACGGGTGGGCATTCCAGTCAAGCTGGTTCAGGAAGAGGCGCTGAACCTGGCCGTTATGGAACTCTCCGGGTGGCAGGCTGATCGAGTGGATGACGATGAGATCAAGGGTTGCGTCGGCCGGCCGGCTGCTGAAATTAGGTGACGGCAACGCGCGGGCGAATCGATACCAGCCGTCCTGCCACAAAGGCCTGCATTGGTGAATGTCAGGCGGTGTCATCGGCCGCGTCTTCGCTGGTAGGGGTCGCAATGCCGAGCCTGGCGATGCGATAGCGGATCTGGCGCAGGCTCAACCCTAGTCGGGCCGCGGCGGCCGTGCGGTTGAAGCCGGGTTCTTCAAGCACCTTCGCCAAAATATTGCGCTCCTGTTTATCCAGGTAATTTTGCAGGTTGTCCGGGACCGGGACGAACTCGTCGGGCGATGCATCGAAGTGCAGCAGGCCGTTTTCGCTAAGTGCCACGGCGCGATGCAGCAGGTTTTCAAGTTCGCGGACATTGCCGTTGAAAGGGTAGGCGCTTAGTCGCTCCATAGCTGGCGCGTCGATCACCTGGGCGGCAAAGCCGGATTCGGCGCAGATCCGCTTCAGCAGGGCCCCGCATAATGCCGGCAGGTCTTCCCGCCGGTCGCGCAGCGCCGGAACGGCGATCTCGATGACGTTGAGCCGGTAGTAGAGATCCTGGCGGAAGCTTCCCGCCTGGACTCCGGCTGCAAGGTCTTTATGCGTAGCGCTGACGATTCGCACGTCAACTGCGTCTTCCTGCGGAGAGCCCAGCGGCCGCACCATCCGCTCCTGAATGGCGCGAAGCAATTTCGATTGCATCGCCAGGGGCAGATCGCCAATTTCGTCAAGAAAGAGCGTGCCCCCTTTCGCCGCCTGAAAGTAGCCTTGTCGGTCCTGCGCCGAGCCGGTGTAGGCCCCCTTGCGCGCGCCGAAAAACTCCGCCTCGAGCAGGTTCTCGGGTATGGCGCTGCAATTGACTGCGACGAAGGGACCCGAATGACGGTAGCTGCAGGCGTGGACGGCGCGGGCGACGAGTTCCTTGCCGGTGCCCGATTCGCCCTGAATCAGAACCGGGGCCATGCTGCCGGAGACCTTGACGATACGCGCTTTCACGGCCCGCATCGAAGCCGATTGCCCGACCAGCCTTTGCAAAATGCTGTCTGATGCCGCCCCGATATCCAACGACGCCGCAGACGTCCGGTTGCGCTGTAGCACGTCGGGCTGTCCACCCGCGCCGCGTAGTGGAAGCGGCGCCGCCCGGGTCCCCTGAACAGCCGAGGCGACCACACTGCGGAACTGCTTCAGGTCTACCGGCTTTGTCAGGTAGTCGAAAGCGCCAGCCTTGAGGGCTTCTACGGCGTTCTCAGCTGAACCGTGCGCGGTGATCACGACGCAGCGCTCGGTGCGCTGCGCACTGACCAGCTCGCGGAGCAGCTCCAGTCCCAGCCCGTCAGGCAGCCGCATGTCGGTGATCACGGCGTCAAAACCCTGGATTTGCAACTGCTCACGCGCCTGCGCCAGATCGGCTGCGGCTTCGACCCGGTAGCCCTCCCTGAGCAGGGTCAACTCATAAAGGGTGCGCAAATCGGGCTCATCGTCAACGACAAGGATGCGGGCTGGTTGGCCGGAGGGGTGGGCGAGGGGCAAACTCATGGTCAGGTGGGCAAAGCCTCAAACGCGGCGTACTGGTCACTTGGCGCTGGGGCGCCGGACCGCAGCAGCACAAAAAATTCATTTCCGGCCACGCCGTTCCGGTCAACCCGCTGATATCCGATCAGCGCCCCGTAGCGTTCGCACAATTCCCTGCAAATATACAGACCCAGCCCGGTGCTGCGGATCTCAGATGAGAAAAATGGCTCGAACAGATGGGTGTGCACGGTTTTTTCGAGCGGCGCGCCATCGCTCCAGACCGACAGCCGGGATTGTCCGGGCGAAGACGCAAGCGTTTCGACCCGAATCGCACCGACCCGGTCGCTGGCATAGCGCAGCGCGTTGTCGAGCAAATTGATCATAAGACGGCGAAGGTGTTCGGCTTCGAACCAGACCGCAACATGCCGTGCATCGACGCCGATCTGCACCCGCTCTCCCGCCTGGTGGTGAATCACCCATTCGCTGGTGGTTTGCCGCACTGTCTCGTCTAGCGGCAACGTCATTGCTTCAGCGGTAGGCAATGACTCGTGGGCGCGCGAAACATTCAGTATTTCATCGACGATCCGGCCCAGGCGCAGCGCATTCTGGCGGCCCATCGCCGTCAATTGTTTATGACCTGGGTCTTGCAGGTCTTCCTCCAGCAAGGCGTTGGCCTGCGAAATCGCCGCAAGCGGATTGCGGATTTCATGCGCCACTGCAGCCGACATGCGGCCCATCGCGGCGAGCTTCTCCGTACGCAGCCGCGCCTCCATGACGCGCAGGTCTTCGAGGAACATGACGCACAGGTTTTCCTGGCTGCCGTCCCTGGCCTGCGCAAGGCGGGTCCGCACATGCAACCTGCGTACACCGGCCGCCGGGTAGTCGAGACTGATATCGGACTCTTGGGGACGCTGCGTCAAGAACGTGTGGGTCATCAACGCGACCAGCGGCTGCCAGGCCTTTTCGCGCGACAACACGAAAAGCGCGTTGCGGGCTCCGTCGCTGGTCGCCAGAAGGCGGCCGGTGGCGCGGTTGATTGAACGAACCGTGCCGTGTTCATCGACTACCAGCACACCTTCGGCAAGACCTTCGATGACCAGCTGGTTGACGGTGTTCTGCATGCTGGCGGCCGAGTGGCTGGCCCGGGCTTTGGCCTCCTCGCGCGACAGGCGCAGCGCCAGCTGGTTGGCCAGCCATGCCATCAGAAAAAAGCCCGAGCCGCTGATCGCGGCCTGCAGAAAACGGGCGTTGGTTTCTCCCACCGTTTGCGTGGCTGTCCACCAGGCGGTCGCCAGCAAAACCAGCGCGACGGAGGCAGCCGTTCCGAAAGCCAGCAGCATTGGGCCCAATACCGACGACAGCAGCACCGGCAGCGCAAATAGCGGCGTGTAGCCGATGCCCCCGACTTGAACGAACTCAAGCGCAGAAAAAGCCGCCACGTCAACGCCAACCGTCAGCAGCCATTGCAGATCGAACGCCCCCTGCGGCGGGCGCGGCTTGGCAAACAGGCGCACTGCCAGAGTTGCAAAAAGATAGGCCGCGCAGATCGTTGCGGCCGGCCCGCCGCTGGTCTGACTCAAGGCGTACATTGAGCCCTGCAGCACGATCAGCACTACGGCGATCGTGACTCTGGCAGTCATGAACATGCGCCAGAGCCGATCAAATGAATCCGGATAGACCGCGCTATCCAGCGCATCTGAGCGCCTTTCTGACGATTCGAGCCAGGAATGAAATTGCGAGTCCATCAGCAGCCTCAGGCTTAGGGCAGAAAGCCGGCTAACAGGCGCTGGCGCAGCACAGACATGGGGTCAAGCCTCGCGTCCTGCCTGAACGCGATGCGCGTCGCTGCAGAAGGTGCCGGTGGCGCCGATCAGCGCGTCCGGGCGGGGCAGGTGCAGATGGCACAAATCGCATTCGACGATCTCGGTCTGAACAGGCACAGGCGCGGGTTTGTCGGCTTGCCGCAGGCTGGCGGCCCGTCGGTCGCGGGCGCTGCGCCATGCCCAGAAGACGACCAGCACCAAGCCCAGGACCAACAGGTATTTCATACGCGTCCCAGTATGACCTCGAGCACGAACCGCGAGCCGGCGTAGCCGAACAGCAGCAGGCCGGCGCCGAGGTAAAGCACCCGCACAGCCTTGCGGCCGCGCCAGCCGAGACGGGCGCGGCCGAGCAACAGTGCGGCGAAGGTCAGCCAGGCGAGTAGCGAGAAAATGGTTTTGTGATTCCATTTCCAGGCCTGTTGCGGGCCGTAAAAGGTTTCGGCAAAAAACCAGCCAGCCAGCAAGGTGGCAGACAGCAGTGCAAAGCCGGCCTGCACAAAACGGAAGGTCAGTCGCTCCAGCGTCATCAATGGCACACCGGCATCGGTCTGGGCGGCTTTGCGCATCGACTGCTCGGACCGGCTCATGAGCCAGCCGTGCACCACTGCCACGGCAAACAGGCCGTAAGACGCAATGCCCAGCGCCCAGTGCAGTGGAAGCCACGGCGACGCGATGGCCGGATAACTGCTGCCGGGAAACACCAGTGCCAGAACCACGGCGGCGCTGGCGAGTCCGGCTAGCCCCCAATGCGCATGAAGCTGCGGGAACAGCCTGCTTTCAATGGCATAAACCGTGAGCACCAGCCAGACAGTGACCGACAGCGATGGCGCGAAGCCAAAGCGGGCTGGTTCCCCCATCAGGCCATCGCCCAGCGCGATCGCGTGCAGCACCCAGGCGGCCAGCAAAATGGAGCGAAGGCCCGGGGTGGAGAGCCGCGCGCGGGCCAGCGCCACGGCCGCATAGGCGCCGGCGGCCCCCGCTGCCGCTGCAAACCCCCAACCGGCCCCGAAAGCTAAAATCATTGGCGGAGTTTAGCCCGAGGTCATCGCTGCTTCGCTCAAACCGGTGGCTGAATCTGTCGATAACCGGGGCACTGTTGCCTACAATTTACGCCAGCGCCTCGTTTGCCTGGCTCGTATGAAAGCGGTGGGCCGGCATCTCCGCTACTCCCACCTCAACCCTGATTTTTTCCTCTCACCTGGCCGCTTTTCTCAAGCGCGACGCACACATGGCCTCAGCCCTTACCGACAAACTCTCCCGCCTCGTCAAGGAAATGCGCGGCCAGGCCCGCATCACCGAGTCCAATGTGCAGGACATGCTGCGCGAGGTGCGTGTGGCGCTGCTGGAAGCCGATGTCGCCCTGCCGGTGGTGCGCGATTTCGTCGCGCGGGTCAAGGTCAAGGCGCTGGGCCAGGAGGTGATGGGCTCGCTATCGCCGGGACAGGCGCTGGTCGGCATCGTCAGCAAGGAACTGGCCGCCACGATGGGCGAAGGCGTCAGCGACATTAACCTCGCCGCGCAGCCCCCAGCGGTGATCCTCATGGCCGGCTTGCAGGGCGCGGGCAAAACAACGACTACGGCCAAACTGGCCAAGCACCTGATCGAGAAACGCAAGAAGAAAGTTTTGACCGTGTCCGGCGACGTATACCGGCCGGCCGCCATCGAACAGTTGAAAACGGTGACTAAGCAGGCTGGCGCCGAATGGTTTCCAAGCAGTACCGATCAAAAGCCGGTCGATATTGCCTTGGCGGCACTTGACTACGCGCGCCGGCATTTCTTCGACGTGCTGCTGGTCGATACCGCCGGGCGCCTGGCGATCGACGAGGTGTTGATGGCCGAAATCAAGCAGCTGCATGCGGTCTTGAACCCGGTCGAAACGCTGTTCGTTGTCGATGCCATGCAAGGCCAGGACGCGGTCAACACCGCAAAGGCCTTCAAGGACGCGTTGCCGCTGACCGGCATTATTTTGACCAAGACCGACGGCGATTCGCGCGGCGGCGCGGCGCTCAGCGTGCGGCAGATCACCGGCGCACCGATCAAGTTCTCCGGGACCAGCGAGAAGCTCGACGGGCTCGAAGTGTTCGACGCCGAACGCCATGCCGGCCGCATCCTCGGCATGGGCGACATCGTCGCGCTGGTCGAACAGGTGGCCGCCGGGGTCGATGTGGCGGCAGCGCAAAAGCTGGCTGCCAAGATCAAGTCGGGCGACGGCTTCGACCTGAACGATTTTCTAAGCCAGCTCCAGCAGATGAAGAACATGGGCGGCCTGTCCAGCCTGCTTGAAAAGCTGCCGGCGGAAATGGCGGCCCGTGCCGGTCAGGTCGATATGGGCAAAGCCGAAAAAGACATCAAGCGCAAGGAGGGCATCATTCAAAGCATGACGCAGCTGGAGCGCCGCAAACCCGAACTGATCAAGGCCACGCGAAAGCGCCGCATTGCCGCCGGCTCTGGCGTTCAGGTTCAGGAAGTCAACCGGCTGCTCACCGAGTTCGGGCAGATGCAGGGAATGATGAAGAAGATGAAGGGCAGCGGCATGATGAAAATGATGAAAAGGATGGGCGGAATGAAGGGGCTGCCGAAGTTCTGATTTTGCGTGGCTCTGGGAGCTGGACCTGGCTGAAGCCCATGCTGCACGGGCGCGAGCAGCCGTTACTTCCGATTGACGGGCTGAACTGGCTTCTTTCGCGTTGGTTTATTTTCCTTGTGTTTTGAATGTGTGATGTCTGAAATGCAAGGTTGTTTGAACGCCTTGACCTGAATCAAATTCAAAACATGCCGGAGCTGTTTGGCCAGATGCGCGGAGAAATTGACGCGGCTGTTGCAACGGGCGCTTTCTGATCCTCGGGTCTGCGTCTTTGAAGCTGCTCAAGCAATCACAGTCTTTGGCGGGGCGCCTGGGGCTGGTGGACATGGCTCCGCGGCTGCAAAGTGAAGCACACCAGGAGTTCGCCAACACCCGGATCCTGTAGCTGCGGTGCGGTTTTCCGTCCGGCTACACCGCGCGCAGCGGCAACGCCTCTTGGGCCTGGCGTGATGGTCTTGTTTGCGACTTTTTGAACCCCGCCCTCCCGCCCTGGGCATCAACATGGACCCCGAACTGATGCGCCGCTTCGGGTGCGTGGTGGCACATTTGCATGGTCAAGTGTTCAATGCGTTCAGCATTGCCGCGTCTTTGGGCGTGTCGGCC
>JAJAYS010000351.1 GCA_026786065.1 Polaromonas sp. | reverse complement strand
TGGTCGCGGCGGGGGGCGGCGCGTCTTTTTTGCCGCAGCCGATCAGCGCGGCGGCGGTGACGGCCGACAGGGCGGCGAGCTTGAACGCATTATTTTTGTG
Organism: Polaromonas sp.; assembly: GCA_026786065.1. Classification (GTDB taxonomy): domain Bacteria; phylum Pseudomonadota; class Gammaproteobacteria; order Burkholderiales; family Burkholderiaceae_C; genus Polaromonas. The sequence continues at coordinate 8,550 of JAJAYS010000351.1, read as the reverse complement.
CAGAAGAGTCATGGAGTTTGGCTTTGGTTGATGAACAAAGTGCTGTTGCAGACAGGCTGAAGAACCATTATGGCGGCGGAACAAATCAGCTTCCAGGGAAAAACGGTTTGCCCAGCGACGACGGCATGTTGACCCGGATCCAGACCGGATTGCGCGAGATCAGCACCAGCACCAGGATGGTCGCCAGGTAGGGCAACATGGTCAACAGCTGCGTCGGTACCTCGACGCCCATGCTCTGCAGCTGAAACTGCAGCATGGTCACGCCGCCGAACAGATAGGCACCGAGCAAGACGCGTGCCGGACGCCAGGTGGCGAAGGTCGTCAGGGCCAGCGCGATCCAGCCCTTGCCGGCGATCATGCCTTCGACCCAGAGCGGCGTATAGACCGTTGAGACATAGGCACCGGCCAGCCCGCACAGCGCGCCGCCGGCCATGACCGCCGCCAGCCGGATGCGCCGCACCGGGTAGCCCAGCGCATGCGCCGACTCGGCGCTTTCGCCGACCGCCCGCAGCACCAGCCCGGCGCGGCTGCGCGCCAGAAACCAGATGAGCCCGGCAGTGGTCGCCATCGCAAGGTACACCACCGGATGCTGGCGAAACAGCGCCACGCCCAGCAGCGGAATGTCGGCCAGAAACGGCACCGAAAACGGCGCCTGCTCGGGCAGCTTTTCCTTGACGTAGGCGATGCCGGCAAACGCCGACAGGCCGGCGCCGAACAGGCTGAGGGCCAGCCCGGTCGCGTACTGGTTGGTGCCGAGCCAGATCACCAGCAGCCCGAACAGCGCCGCCAGCAGCGCACCGGCCGCCATGCCCGCCGCCAGCCCGAGCCAGCCGTTGCCGGTATGCACCACGGTGGCGAACCCGGCAATCGCCGCGCACAGCATCAGGCCTTCGGCACCGAGGTTGACGATGCCGGCTTTTTCATTGATCAACAAACCCAGCGCGGCCAGCGCCAGCACCGTCCCGGCGCTCAGCGTTGCAGCCAGCAGCAGCGCCAGCGCGTCCATCAGAAGGCACCCCTGGCGGGTACGGCCACTGCGGGATGGACGGCCACCGCGCGGCCTGAGAACCGCAGCCGCCAGCTCACCAGTGTGTCGCAGGCCAGCAGGTTGAACAGCAGCAGACCCTGGAACACGCCGGTCAGCGACTTGGGCAGGCCGAGCCGCGATTGCGCCAGCTCGCCGCCGATGTAAAACATGCTCATCAGCAGCGCCGAGAACACCATGCCAACCGGATGCAGCCGGCCGACGAAGGCCACGATGATGGCGGCGAAACCGTAGCCCGCAGGCACATAGGGCGTGAGCTGGCCAATTGGCCCGGCGACTTCGAGCGCCCCGGCCAGGCCCGCCGCACCGCCGGAGGCGAGCAGCGCCACCCACAGCGCACGGCGCGACGAGAACCCGGCGTAACGCGCAGCCGCCGGGGCCAAGCCGCCGACCTCTTGCGCGAAACCGGCCCGGCTGCGGAACAAAAACAACCACAGCACCGCGACACCGATCAGCGCCAGCAGGCTGCCGATGTGGACCCGCGAACCGGCCATCAGACGCGGAATCTGCGTCACCGCGTCAAAGGTCCGGGACTGCGGAAAGTTGTAGCCGGCCGGGTCTTTCCACGGGCCGAACACCAGGTAGCTCAGCACCATGTCGGCCACATACACCAGCATCAGGCTGACCAGAATTTCATTGGCGTTGAAGCGGTCCTTCAACAGGGCGACGAGGCCGGACCAGGCCATACCGCCAAGCACGCCGGCCAGCAAGATCGCCGGGACTATCCACTGCCCGGTGGTCTTGTCGGCCAGCAGCGCCACGCCGCCAGCGCTCACCGCCCCCATGACGAACTGCCCTTCGGCCCCAATGTTCCAGACGTTGGAGCGAAAGCACAGCGCCAGTCCGAGCGCGATGATCAGCAGCGGCGTGGCCTTGACCAGCAACTCGCCGATCGCATACGGCGACTTGATCGGCTCCCAGAAAAACACCTGCAGCCCGCGCACCGGGTCTTTGCCGAGCAGCGTGAACAGCAGCACACCGATGGCCACGGTCAAGAGCAGCGCCAGCAGCGGCGATGCGAAAGTCCAGAAGCCCGAGGCTTGGGGGCGGACTTCAAGTTTGAGCATGGTTGCTCCCGTCAGAGGCCCACAGTCCGCTCATCCACTGCCCCACCAGCTCGACCGTCGCCTCAGCGCGTGGCAGTGACGGCGACAGCCGGCCGCGTGCCAGCACATGCAGCCGGTCGCAAATTTCAAACAGCTCATCGATCTCTTCACTTACCACCAGCACCGCGCAACCGGCGGCCGAAAGGCTCAGCAGCTCGCCGCGAATCTGGCTTGCCGCGCCAACATCGACACCCCAGGTTGGCTGCGCCACGATCAGCAGCCGGGGTGCGGCGTCGATCTCCCGGCCCATGATGAATTTCTGCAGGTTGCCGCCCGACAGGGAGCGGGCCGCCGCATGCGGGCCGGCCGCCTTGACACCGAAGCGCGCGATGATCCGGCCCGCCTGCGCCCGCAGCGCGCCAGGCTTGATCCAGCCGCCAACGCCGACCGCCTCAAGGCGCGTCAGCAGCAGGTTGCGCGCCAGGCTGAGCGAAGGCACTGCGCCGCGTCCGAGCCGCTCTTCGGGCACCACATGCAGACCCAGCGCCCGACGCACCGCAGGCTTGAAGCGTCCGGCATCGCGCCCGGCCACCCGGATGGTTGCCGGCCCGGCACGCACGTCTTCACCCGACAGCGCAGCCAGCAGTTCTTTCTGCCCATTGCCAGAAACCCCGGCGATGCCGACGATCTCGCCAGCGCGCACCGTGAGCCCAATGTCACTCAGATCGACACCGAAGGGCGGCTCGCCGGCCAGGCTCAGATGCCGGACTTCCAGCAGCGCCGCCCCCGGCTGCGGCGCACGCCGGACCAGCGCGGGCGGCTCGGCGCCGATCATCAGTCGGCTCAGCGAGGCGTTGGACTCCTGGCGGGGGTCGCAAATGCCGGTCACCCGGCCGCCGCGCAGCACGGTGCAGGCGCTGCACAAGGCGCGAATCTCATGGAGCTTGTGGCTGATATAGAGGATGCTGCAGCCGCTTGAAGCCAGCGCCCGCAGCGTCACAAACAGCTGCTCGACCGCCTGCGGCGTCAGCACCGAGGTCGGCTCGTCGAGGATCAGCAGCTTCGGATTCGTCAGCAACGCCCGGACGATCTCGACCCGCTGGCGCTCACCGACGCTTAAGCTGTGAACCGGCCGCGACGGCTCCAGCGCCAGGCCGTAGCTCTGCGCGGTCTGGCTGATCTGGTCGGCCACGTTGGCCAGGCTCAGGCTTTTGTCCAGCCCCAGCCAGACGTTTTCGGCCACGCTCAGCGTGTCGAACAGGCTGAAGTGCTGGAACACCATCGCGATGCCGAGCGCCCTCGCCTGCTGAGGGCTGCCAACCGTGACCTCCCGGCCATCGATGGCGATGCGGCCGGCATCCAGCCCGACCGCGCCGTAGATGATCTTCATTAACGTCGATTTGCCAGCGCCGTTTTCGCCAAGCACCGCGTGGATTTCGCCGGGGGCGACGCACAGCGCGATGTCGCAGTTGGCGACGACGCCGGGATAGGCTTTGGTGATGCCGGTGAGCTGCAGTCTGGGCACGGCCAGACGGGCGTGGGCTGACGCCGCCGAAGACGCAGCCCACGCCGGATGCGGCGCATGTGAAGGCACATCGGTCATGGCGGGTTGCAGCGGAAAAGGGAGCAGTAGTTCATGGTCGTAAATTCACCAGAGACGGCACACCGCAGCGCTCGGACCGGGTGTGTTAAGGCTCTCAAACAGGCCCGGAGCGCGCCGGCCGCTGCGCCTGCCGTCCACCCAAAATTTTAAACAAAATAAGGCTTTTAGCCAACAAAAACGGGCGTTAACAGCTATTTTTTCAGTAGCGTCTGGAGCGCCATAGTTGGCCGCCGGCTGCAGCGCCGACCTTGGAGACCCTCTGCAGAACTCATTGCGGTCTGTGATCAACCGGGCTCGGGCGGTCCGCGGCGTTGCTTTTTTTGCCAATAGCCGGGCTATTGGCTGCAAAAAGGCGCCTTGCAGCCCCTCCTGATCCGGCCGCCACCGTTCCGCCAAGTTATGCAGAAGGTCCCCAGCCTCAGGGATTGGCTACCATGACAGCCATGCACGCCGCTCCGACCCCATCCAGCCCGACCTTGCGCTTCATCCGGCGCGGCGAAATCGTGTCGCTGGTCAATGTAGCACCGAGTCGCACGCTGCTTCAGGTCCTGCGTGAGGACTTGGGCTGCACCGGCACCAAGGAGGGCTGCGCCGAAGGCGACTGCGGCGCCTGCACCGTCGTCGTCGGCGAGGCCGAGGGCGGGCGCATACGCTTGCGCGCCGTCAACAGCTGCATCAAGCTGGCGCATTCACTCAACGGCCTGGCGCTGTGGACCGTCGAAGACCTGGCGGCAAAAGACGGCACGCTGCACCCCGCGCAGCAAGCGATGGTGGACTGCCACGGCTCCCAGTGCGGCTTTTGCACCCCCGGCTTCGTCATGAGCCTGTTCGCCCTATATCAAGCCCCTACGCTCCCCACTGCGTCTGGTTCGCTGCCCCTCGCGGGCGCGCTGCGCCTTCGGCCCGGCGAAGCCGGTTCCGCGGCCCCAACTGGGGAAAGCGGAGCCCTTCGGCCCAGTGCCAAGCGCAACCCCATCACGCGCGCGATGGCTCAGGAGGCGCTGTCCGGCAACCTGTGCCGCTGCACGGGTTACCAGCCGATCCTGAAGGCCGCGCAAGCAATGGCAGCGCTGCCGCCGGTCGCCATCGACGAAACCCGGTCGCTACAAAAAATGGACCTCCTCACGCCCGTATTTGCTGACTTTCAGCCCGATTCGGCTTACAAATTACCCCGAACGCTGGCCCAGCTGCTGGCGCTGCGTGCGGCCGATACCGAGGCGCAGCTGGTGGCCGGCTGCACCGATGTCGGCCTGTGGGTCACCAAGCAGCAGCGCGAGTTTGAGCGCGTCATTGACCTGAGCCGCGTCGCCGAGCTGCGGCGCATTGAAGAGCATCCGCAGCATGTGGCGTTCGGTGCCGCCGTGACACTGGCCGACGCCTACGCCGCGCTGGTGCGGGACCGGCCGCAACTGCAGGCCTTTGCGGCGCGCTTTGCCGGCCTGCCGGTGCGCAACGCCGGCACGCTGGGCGGCAACGTTGCCAACGGCTCGCCCATCGGCGACTCGATGCCGCAGCTGATCGCGCTGCGCGCCAGCCTGGTGCTGATGAGCCTGCGCGGCCACCGCGAGCTGGCTATCGAGGACTTCTACACCGGCTACCGCCAGACGCTGCTGGCCGCCGACGAGGTGCTGGCCTGGATCAGGGTGCCGAAGGCCGACCCTCAGGCATCAGACCCCGGGCTGCAGATCTACAAAATCTCCAAACGCTTCGACGACGACAGCTCCGCCGTCTGCCTGGCCATCGACGTGCAACTCGACGACGGCCGGGTCGGGCGCGTGTCCATCGGTGTCGGCGGCGTCGCCGCAACGCCGGTGCGGGCGCGCCAGACCGAGGCGGCGCTGCTCGGCCAGCCCTGGACCGAGGCAACGCTGCGCCATGCCATCACGGCGCTGCGTGCCGAATTCACGCCGCTGTCGGACATGCGGGCTTCCAGCGCGTACCGCCGCGAGGTACTGGGCAATCTGCTGCAGCGCTACTGGCTTGAAAGCGAAGGCATGCAGCAAATCAACCTGCAATCGTTCAGCTTGCCGGACAGCGTATGAACCTTGACACCGACGCCGCCCGCGTGAACGCCAGCGTGACCCTGCCGGTCAGCCGTGACGCGGGCGCCGTCACCGACATCGAACCCGTGGACCATGCCGCCCCAGCGCACGCCGACGCCTCGGCCCGCACCGAAGCGCCGCCGGTCAGCCTTGGCACGCAGGCCGCCGGCCAAAGCAGCCCGCACGAAAGTGCGCGGGCGCATGTCGCCGGCAGCGCCACCTACGTCGATGACATTCGCGAAGCCCGCGGCACGCTGCATGCCGCGCCGATTTTGTCCAGCGTGGCCCACGGCCGGCTGCTGGGCGTCGATTACGCTGCGGCGCTGGCCATGCCCGGCGTCCGCGATGTGGTGCTGGCCGTTGATATTCCCGGCGATGGCCGCTTCGGCAATTTTGCGCACGACGAGCCGGTCTTTGCGACGGGCACAGTGCAGCATGTCGGGCAGGTAATAGGCCTGGTGGTGGCCGATACGGTGATGCAGGCGCGCCGCGCCGCGCGCCAGGTGGTCTGCCGCATCGAGGCGCTGCCGGCGATCCTGACGACGCAGCAGGCCATGCAGGCGCACAGCCAGGTGCTCCCGCCGGTCTTTGTGCGACGCGGCGATGCCGCTGCGGCGCTAAAAAGCGCGCCGCACAGGCTGCAAGGCACGCTGGAAGTCGGCGGTCAGGAGCATTTCTATCTGGAAGGCCAGGTTGCCTATGTGCTGCCGCAGGAGCAAAACCAGTGGCTGGTCTATTCGAGCACCCAGCACCCCGGCGAGGTGCAGCATTGGGTGGCGCATGCGCTGGGCATCGCCAACCATGCGGTGCGCGTCGAATGCCGGCGCATGGGCGGCGGCTTCGGCGGCAAAGAGACGCAGGCCGGCCACCTGGGAGTCTGGGCTGCGGTGGCCGCGAACAAGTTGCAGTGCCCGGTCAAGCTGCGGCTGGACCGGGACGACGATTTTCTGATCACCGGCAAGCGCCACCCTTTCAGCTACGACTACCAGGCCGGCTTCGACGACAGCGGCCGGCTGAGGGGTCTGAAGCTGAACATGATGGTCAACTGCGGCTTCAGCGCCGACCTGTCCGGGCCGGTCGCCGACCGCGCTATCTTTCACGTGGACAACGCCTACTTTCTGCAGGATGTCGAGATCGCCTCCTACCGCTGCAAAACCCACACCCAAAGCCACACTGCGTTTCGCGGTTTCGGCGGGCCGCAGGGCATGCTCATCACCGAGACCATCCTGGGCGACATCGCCCGCCAACTCGGGCTCGACCCGCTCGATGTGCGCAGGCGCAATCTGTACAGTGACGATCTGCTGGACGCGCCGGTTCGGGCTGAAGCCGCAGCGCTTGATCGGGCTGAGCCTGTCCCCGCCCCGCGCCGCAACCTGACGCACTACGGCATGCAGGTCGAAGGCAACATCCTCGCCCCGCTGCTGGCCCGACTCGAAGCGACGGCCAACTACCGGCAGCGCCGCGAAGCCATCGCCCGGTGGAACCAGACCAGCCCGGTCATACGGCGCGGCATCGCCATCACCCCGGTGAAGTTCGGCATCTCGTTTACCGCCACGCTGTTCAACCAGGCCGGCGCGCTGGTGCATGTCTATCTTGACGGTAGCGTGCAGGTCAACCACGGCGGCACCGAGATGGGCCAGGGCCTGCACACCAAGGTTGCGCAGATCGTCGCCGACGCGTTTGGCGTGCCGCTTGACGCGGTGCTGTCCACGGCCAGCGACACCAGCAAAATTCCCAACGCGGCGGCCACCGCCGCATCGGCCGGCACCGACCTGAACGCGAGCGCCGCGCAGGTTGCGGCGCGCGCCGTGCGCGGCAACCTGGCGCAGTTCGTAGCCGGGCTCGACGGCTGCGGCGTCGGCGCGGTCCGCTTTGCCGGCGGCGCGGTCAGCAGCCCGAGCGCCACCCGCTCCTTTGCCGAAGTCATCAAGCTGGCGTATGCCAACCGCATCCAGCTGTGGAGCGACGGCTTTTACCGCACGCCAAAAATTCATTACGACAAAACCACGCTGACCGGCCGGCCGTTTTACTACTTCGCCTACGGCGCAGCCTGCAGCGAAGTCGCCATCGACCGGCTGACCGGCGAAAGCCGGGTGCTGAAGGTGGACATCCTGCACGACGTCGGATGCAGCATCAACCCGGCCATCGACATCGGCCAGATCGAGGGCGGCTTCATTCAGGGCATGGGCTGGCTGACCACCGAGCAGCTGGTGTGGAACGAGCGCGGCGAGCTGACCACGCACGCGCCCAGCACGTACAAGATTCCGGCCACTGGCGACGTTCCAGGCCACTTCAGGGTCGATTTGTGGCCCGAGCCGAATCCGGAAGAAACCGTTTTTCGCAGCAAGGCCGTTGGCGAGCCGCCGCTGATGCTGGCGATCAGCGTGTTTGAGGCATTGCGCGACGCCATTGCCTCGGCAACGCCGGCGAACCAGCCAGTCAAGCTGACGGCACCGGCCACGCCCGAGAACGTGCTGCGTGCGCTCGGCTTGAACGGCTTTCGCGATTAAGGCAGGCGTGCCGCAGAAGCAAGCGGCCGCCGCAGCATAGGCCCGGCCCGATTTGCCGACCCGTCGGCCGTCCAGGCGCTATACATTTGATAGCTTTCTGCGCCCGTATTTAAGGGAGTTTGGCATCAAAATTCTTAAGAAACTGTGGCCTATGAGCTTGCCGATGCAGTCATTCCTTCGTGCTCCCTCTCGCTCCGGGAGCAGGCAAGGGCTGTCAGGCTGCGGCGCAGGATGCGCCTGCGCCGCAGCCTGATAGCGTGAACGAGCCCGGGCTCAGGCCGGGCTGCATTTTTTGCTCCCTCTC
>JAJAYS010000350.1 GCA_026786065.1 Polaromonas sp. | reverse complement strand
GCACCGGCCATCATGGTGACGATACGGTCCAGACCGAAAGCGATGCCGCCGTGCGGCGGCGCGCCGTACTGCAGCGCGTCGAGCAGAAAACCGAACTTTTCCTGGGCCTCTTGCGGCCCGATCTTCAGCGCGCCGAACACCTTGCTTTGCACCTCCGCGCGGTGGATCCGGACCGATCCACCACCGAGCTCCCAGCCGTTTAGCACCATGTCGTAGGCTTTGGCAATGCAACTTCCGGGGTCGGTGTCCATCAGGTCTTCATGCCCGTCTTTCGGTGCGGTGAAAGGGTGGTGCACCGCGCTCCAGCGCTGGCCCGGCTCGTCGAACTCGAACATCGGAAAATCTACGACCCACAAGGGCTTCCAGCCTGCAGCGACGAGGCCGGCTTTTTTGCCGAACTCGCTGTGACCGACCTTCAGGCGCAGCGCGCCAATGCTGTCGTTGACGATCTTGGCCTTGTCGGCACCAAAGAAAATGAGGTCGCCCGTCTGCGCCCTGGTGCGCGCCAGGATCCCGGCAAGGGCTGCGTCGTGAATGTTTTTGATGATCGGGCTTTGCAAGCCAGGCCACCGAAGGGCCTTGTCGCCCGGGCCTTTTGCCGGGTCGTTGACCTTGATCCAGGCTAGCCCTTTGGCACCGTAGATCTTGACGAACTCGGTGTAGCCGTCGATCTCGCCGCGGCTGATGGCCGCGCCACCCGGAACCCGCAGCGCCACCACCCGGCCGCCCGGCGTGGTCGCTGGCGCGCTGAAGACCTTGAAATCGACATCGGCCATCAGGTCGGTCAACTCGGTGAGTTCGAGTTGCACCCGCAGATCGGGCTTGTCCGAGCCATAGCGGCGCATCGCTTCGGCATAGGTCATCACCGGGAAGTCGCCAAGGTCAGTTTCAAGCACGGTCTTGAAGATCGTGGTGATCATTCCCTGGAACATTTCCCGGATCTCTTCTTCGGCCATGAACGACGTCTCGATGTCGATCTGCGTGAACTCGGGCTGCCGGTCGGCGCGCAGGTCTTCGTCGCGGAAACATTTGGTGATCTGGTAGTAGCGGTCAAAGCCCGCCACCATCAGCAACTGCTTGAACAGCTGCGGGCTTTGCGGCAGTGCAAAAAATTGACCGTCGTTGACGCGGCTGGGCACCAGGTAGTCGCGTGCGCCTTCAGGCGTGCTTTTGGTCAGCATGGGCGTTTCGATGTCGATGAAACCGCTGGCGTCGAGAAACTTGCGGGTTTCCATCGCCACGCGGTAGCGCAGCATCAGGTTGTTTTGCATGTAGGGACGGCGCAGGTCCAGCACCCGGTGCGTAAGGCGCGTGGTCTCCGACAGGTTGTCATCGTCGAGCTGGAACGGCGGGGTAACGCTGGGGTTGAGCACCGTCAGCTCGTGGCACAAGACCTCGACCTTCCCGCTTTTAAGCGCTTCGTTGATGGTGCCGGGCGGGCGTTCGCGCACCACGCCCTTGACCTGCACACAAAATTCGTTGCGCACCTCCTCGGCGGTGTGAAACGTCGCCGCGCGGTCCGGGTCGCAGACGATCTGCACATAGCCTTCCCGGTCGCGCAGGTCGATGAAAATTACACCACCGTGGTCACGCCGGCGATTGACCCAACCGCACAGGCTGACCGTCTGGCCCAGCAGGGCTTCGGTGACAAGACCGCAATAGTTCGAGCGCATTTGGGAAACGATGGCCATCGGAAATACCTGGGTTTAGCGCGGCTGCGCAATCAAAGGGGGGGCGCCAGAGGCGACGCCACCGTTTTTTTGGAAGGAACGACCACGCCCATTGAGATCACATAGGTCAGCGCCTCATCGACGCTCATCTTCAGCTCGATGCAGTCAGACTTTTTGAGCATCACGAAATACCCACCGGTGGGGTTCGGCGTGGTTGGCACATAGACGCTTAAGTAGTCGCCCGACAAATGATTGACCACGTCACCACCGGGCAGGCCAGTCAGAAAACCAATGGTCCAGACGCCCTCGCGCGGCCATTGAACCAGCAGCGCTTTGCGAAAGGCATTGCCGTTTTCGGAAAAGAGCGTATCAGACACCTGTTTGACGCTCGAATAGATCGAGCGAACAATCGGAATCCGGCTGAGTAGCGAGTTGCCCCACTGCACCAGCCGTTTGCCGAAAAAATTGCTGGCGATGCCACCCATCAGCAACACGATGAGCAGGGTCAGCAGCGCACCAAAACCGGGGATATGAAAGCCGAGCAACCTGTCTGGATGCCAGGCCTGCGGAAGGATCATCAGCGTCTGGTCGAGCGTACCGATGATCCAGTTCAATACTGCCAGCGTGATCATCAGCGGCACCAGCACGAGCAGGCCCGCGAGCAGCCAGCGACGCAGCGAGGCTATCACGACGATTTGGCAGGCGAAGCGGCCGGACTGCCTGCGGCGGCACTGGCTGGTGGGGCCGTTGCAACCGGGGTCGGGGAGACCGCTGCGGTCGTGCCAGCCGCCGCTGGCGCTGCACCGGCGGCGCCCGGCTGCGGGGCAGCGGCCGCCGCGTCTGCGGGCTTGTCAGAGTCGGCCGGCTTGCTGGCGGGGCCGTTCACATTGCCGTTCTTAAAGTCGGTGACGTACCAGCCCGAACCCTTGAGCTGAAAACCCGCCGCCGTAAGCTGCTTGGTAAAAGCGGCAGCACCGCAGACCGGGCAGACCGACAAAAGTGGATCGGAAATCTTCTGCAAGACATCTTTGGCATGCCCGCAAGCGTCGCATTTATAAGCGTAAATTGGCATAGTTTTGAAGGCGTCAGGAAGGAAATTTGCGCCGCAGGAAACGCAGCCGCAAAACCTTTAATTATAGGGAGGAGCCAGGGCGTGTCTTGCCGAAACCTGGAGCATCAAAACAGGCGGACGCGCACCACGATCTGCATTGCCAGCAGGCCCAGAATAAAGCCAAGCCCACCGTAAATAATGCTCTGCAACAGCTTGTTGGTGCGCTTTTGCTCGGCCATCAGCTGCACTAGCTCCTGCCGCGTGACCAGCCCCGGCGACTTCAGATACTGCGCCAGCAAGCGCGGCAACGCGGGCAACAACTTCGCATAGGCCGGGGCTTCGGCCTTGAGTTGAGCCAGCAGCTTTGCCGGCCCCACCTGCTCAATCATCCATCGCTCAAGAAACGGCTTGGCGGTGGCCCACAAATCGAGCTCGGGGTCCAGATCACGGCCCAGACCCTCGATGTTGAGCAGCGTTTTTTGCAACAAAACCAGTTGCGGCTGGATTTCAACCTGAAAGCGCCGCGAGGTCTGGAACAGCCGCATCAACACCAGGCCGAGCGAAATTTCCCGGAGCGGGCGGTCAAAGTACGGCTCGCAGCAGGCGCGTATGGCGGCCTCGAGCTCGTCGGAGCGGGTCTGCGCAGGCACCCAACCGGACTCAATATGCAAATCGGCCACCCGCTTGTAGTCGCGGCGAAAGAACGCGATGAAGTTCTGCGCCAGGTACTCCTTGTCGATCTCGGTCAGGGTGCCAACGATACCGAAGTCAAGCGAAATACAGCGGCCGAAGGTCTCCGGCGCCAAACTGACCTGGATATTTCCCGGGTGCATGTCCGCATGAAAGAACCCGTCCCGAAAAACCTGGGTGAAAAAAATCGTCACGCCGTCCCGCGCCAGCCTTTGCATGTCCACGCCGGCGTCGCGCAAGCGCTGCGTGTGGCTGATGGGGACGCCGGTCATGCGCTGCATGACCATCACGTCGGTTCGGCAATAGTCCCAATACATCTCTGGAATCATCACCAGGTGCAGCCCGGCCATGTTGCGCCGCAACTGGGCCGCGTTAGAGGCTTCCCTCAGCAAATCGAGCTCGTCGTGAAGGTATTTGTCGGATTCGGCTACCACTTCGCGGGGCTTCAGACGCTTGCCATCCGCCGATGCGCCCTCGACCCAACCAGCCATCGTTCGCATCAGTGCGAGGTCTTTTTCAATCGCGGGCAGCATGTCCGGTCGCAGCACCTTGACGGCGACTTCGCGTCCGTCATGCAAAGTCGCAAAGTGCACCTGGGCGATCGATGCGCTGGCGGTTGGTACCTGCTCGAAACTGGCAAAAGTGTCACTCAGCGGCCTGTTGAAGGCCTTTTCAATGATGCCTACCGCGACGCTCGATGCGAACGGCGGAACCCGGTCCTGCAGCCTCGCAAGTTCGTCGGCGATGTCCGGCGGCAGCAGGTCGCGGCGCGTCGAAAGCACCTGGCCAAACTTGACGAAGATCGGGCCCAGTCGCTCCAGCGCCTCGCGCAGCCGCTGACCGCGCGGTGCCCGCAGATCGCGGCCAATGGAAACGACACGGGTAACAAGCCGGATCCAAGGCTTGTCAAAGCTCGCCAAAACCAGTTCGTCAAGGCCGAAGCGCAGCACCGTCCAGACGATGAACCCGCCCCTGAATAGCCCCTTCATCGGTCGGCTCTCGCGCCGTCCGCTTGCGTACCGCTATCCCGAGAGGGGCTGGCGGCGGGTTGCACAGTCTCATTGGCCTTCGGCCCGCTGCTCCCTTGACGGCGCTGCAAGAACTGGCGCAGTCCCGCCAAAACCCGCCGCCCGGCATCGGCCAGCGCGTGCGCCGGCGCGTCGCCAATGAGCCGGGCCAAGTCTTCTTCAATATCCCAGCGCAAATTGTCCGCGAGCCAGGCGATCTCGGCGGCAAGCTGCACGTCGCCTTCGATCCGGACCGGCGGCTTTGCGCCGCTCACCACGGTATCGATTAGCGCGAGCGGCGAATCTGCCGGAATCACAACCAGAAGATCTGGCTTGGCCGAGAGCGGGGCCCGATCAATCAGACCAGCGGGTGTCACCAGCAGATCGATTTCAAGGACGCCGAAACGCAGATGGACGACGCTGCCTTTTTGACGCACAAGACGGCTCTGCGCTTCGCGCTCCTGCCCAACGACGTGGTTGATGAATAGCACCAGCCGCTGCTGGACCTCATCGACGACCCAGGCAGGCGGCCGCAAGCGACGACCAAGTGATTCCAGAAACGAAAAAGGGAGCGTGTTATTCATACGCTCCCGATTTTGCAGGAAAAATTGGCTTTCGCTGTGCCCCGAAGTGGAAGTCCTCCTCGCCCGGCGACGCGCGCCCGCGGGCTCCGAATCAGGCGGATGAGCCGCTCTCTTATTGCAGAGCCTGCACCCCGGCTACCAGCCAGCCGCCGCCACTGCGCGGCTTGGTCATGTTCCAGACCTCCCGGAACGGGCTGGCACCGGCAGACGCATCCTCCTTGATCATTCCAGAGAACTCCACACTAGCAAGGTAAGAGTCCTGCAGCTCTTCGATACCGAGCAACTGGGCTTCGATCATCACGACCTCGGTCTTGTTGGCCACGCCACCGGTGTGCGACTCGCGGTCTGCCAGCTGCGCCTTGATCTGATCGAGCATTTCGTCGGTCATCATGGCACGCAGGCTTTGAATGTCGGAGCGATCCCAAGCGTCTTGCAAGGTGATGAAATTGCCCTTGCAGGCTTTAAGAAACCCTTCAGCGTCGAAGCCGGCCGGCACGCCCCAATTCTGCGATCCGAGCAGCGCCGAACCGATCATCGAGCCGGAACCGGCCGTGCCGGTAGTCTGTTCGCGGCTGGCTTCGAAGGCCAACGGTCCGGACCGCTCGAAAGGCCGGGCGGAAGCATCGTTACCGACGTTTTTCGGACTGTAGACCGGAGCCGGGCCAGTTCGGCCAGCCCCCTCAAAAGCAAAAGGAGTCTGGGTGCGCGCAGCCGAATCTTCCGCCTGGTTTTTCCCGCTCTTGAGCTTGCGCATCACGAAGCCGACGGCCACCATGATAACCAGCGCCAGCAGGGCGAACATGATGATCTGCCCAAAGGCGCCGCCCAGCCCGAGCGAAGACGCCAGCCAGGCAAGGCCAAGCCCGGCTGCAAGGCCACCGAGCATTGCACCCCAAGGCTTTTTAGGCGCCGCAGCGGCCGCACCGGCGCCGGTCGCACCTGCCGCAGCGGGGCTGGCCGAATTGCTCGGTGTGTTCGCGCCGCCCGGTGTTGCTTCACGCTGGGTGACATTCGACGACTGCTTGCCGACCGACTTGCCGCCTCCCATGCGCTTGGCCTCGGCGTCGGCTCCCGCAAGCGCCAGCGTGGCCACCAAAATAGCAGAAAGAACCATTGAGTAAATTTTCATACCGTCCCCTTAAGCGCGGCAAGCGCCGCTTTAATAAAAAACTCGGACAAACACCAAATCAACACTTGATTGCAACATGCAGGGCAGCGACGCCCCCTGTCATGTTGTGAACATCCACATGACCAAAACCACCTTTGTGCATCAGGGTTTTAAGTTCCTGCTGATCCGGGTGCATCCGGATCGACTCAGCCAGATACCGATAGCTGGCGGAGTCGTTGGCCACCAGCTTGCCAAGCTGCGGCAAGACCTTGAACGAATACCAATCATAAAGTCGCTCGAACGGCTTGGCGACCTTTGAGAACTCCAGCACCAGCAATTTCCCGCCGGGCTTCAAAACCCGGTGCATTTCGCGCAATGCCGCATCTTTGTGGGTCATGTTACGCAAGCCAAAAGCCACCGTGACCAGATCGAAGCCAGCATCGGCAAAAGGCAAGCGCTCGGCATCGCAAACCAGGGTCGGCAGGCAGACCCCGGCATCGAGCAGCCGGTTGCGACCCTCGCGCAGCATCGCTTCATTGATGTCGGTGTGCACGACCTGGCCGCTGCTTCCCACCTTCGGGGCAAAGGCCAGCGCCAGGTCGCCGGTGCCGCCGGCAATGTCAAGTACGCGCTGACCTGGCCTCACGTTGGCAACCAGCACCGTATAGGCCTTCCAGGCCCGGTGCAGGCCCATCGACATCAGGTCGTTCATCAAGTCGTACTTGGGCGCAACGGAGTCGAAAACGCTGCGCACACGGCCCGCCTTCTCGTGCTCGCCGACCGACTCAAATCCGAAATGGGTGTCTTGCATGGGCAGCATGCTAAGCCGCAAACGAGCCCTGGCCCGCTTCAACCCTGAAAAACATCGGGGCTTTAGGCGACGGGCAAGCGTGCGCCGGTGCAAAGAAGCGCCGTGGCGGCTCAGTGACTTTTGCAGCCTTGGGCGGCTGCGGCTTGCGTCTCCTGATCGCGGTTCGCACCGGCGGCCTCCAGACGTGCGCTGTAGTCGCGCCACAGGCGTTCTTGGTCCGAACCCAAAAAATACAGGTAGTCCCACGAAAAAATGCCGGTGTCGTGACCGTCCGAGAACACCGGCTTGACGGCGTAATTACCAATGGGTTCGAGCTCGACCAGGTTGACGAGCCGCTTTCCGGTTTGCAGCACTTCCTGGCCCGGGCCGTGTCCATGGACCTCCGCAGATGGCGAGTAAACGCGCATCAACTCGAACGGGATCTTGAACTGCCGCCCGTCGGAAAACTCGATTTCAAGCACGCGCGACTGGTTATGTACCGTCATCGCCGTTGGCTTGGGGGATTCGGCTGTGAGACCTGCCATAAAAATTTACCTTCCAGATTTGCGGATCAGAAAAACAGAGACGCCGCCATCGAGGCGACACGGTCACACAATGGGGTGGCGCCGGTCACACCAGCACCCGCTCGATTCCGCCGTGATTGGCCACCTTTACATAGTCCGGCAACCACTCCTTGCCCAGAATCTGGTTGGCCATCTCGACGACGATGTAGTCGGCTTCGAGCAAGCCGTTTTTCAGGTCGTCGCCATAGCGCGAAAGGCCCTGCAGGCAGCTCGGGCAGCTGGTCAATATCTTGATGTTTTCCTTGGCGCCGACGGCCCCGCTGGCGCGCAGTTGCGCCTCGTCGTTTCGCAATTCTTCTTCTTTGCGAAAGCGCACCTGCGTGGCGATGTCGGGCCGGGTCACGCCCAGCGTGCCGGACTCGCCGCAGCAGCGCTCGCTCTTGAGCACCTGATCGCCAAGCAGGGCCTTGACGGTTTTCATCGGCTCCTGCAACTTCATCGGGCTGTGGCAGGGGTCGTGGTAGAGATATCCGCCCTGCCCCGGTTGGCCCGTGCGCAGCGTGATGCCTTTTTCAAGCAAAAATTCGTGAATGTCGATGATGCGGCTGCCCGGAAAAATCTTGTCGAACTCGTAACCCTGCAACTGGTCGTAGCAGGTGCCGCAGCTCACCACCACGGTCTTGATGTCAAGGTAATTGAGCGTATTGGCGACCCGGTGAAACAGCACCCGGTTGTCGGTGATGATTTCTTCGGCCTTGTCGAACTGGCCACTGCCCCTTTGCGGGTAGCCACAGCACAGGTAGCCTGGGGGCAGCACGGTTTGCACGCCGGCATGCCACAGCATCGCCTGCGTCGCCAGCCCGACCTGCGAAAACAACCGCTCCGAGCCGCAGCCGGGGAAGTAAAAGACCGCCTCGGTTTCTGCGCTGGTGGTAGCCGGGTTGCGAATGATCGGAACGTAGTTTTTGTCCTCAATGTCGAGCAGCGCACGCGCGGTTTTCTTAGGCAGTCCACCGGGCATCTTCTTGTTGATGAAGTGAATGACCTGTTCTTTGACTGGCGCCTTGCCAACCGTCGCCGAGGGCGCTTCGGTCTGCTTGCGCGCCGCTCGGCGCAGCACATCGTTGGCCAGGCGCTGCACCTTGAAGCCGACATCGACCATCGCTGTGCGCATCAGCTTGATGGTTTGGGGGTTGGTTGCGTTCAAAAAAAACATCGCCGCCGCGTTGCCGGGCCGAAACGATTTTTGCCCCATCTTGCGCAGCAGGTTGCGCATGTTCATGGAAACCTCGCCGAAGTCGATATCGACCGGGCACGGGCTCAGGCACTTGTGGCAGACGGTGCAGTGGTCGGCCACGTCTTCAAATTCTTCCCAATGCTTGATGCTGATGCCGCGCCGGGTCTGCTCCTCATACAAAAACGCTTCGATTAGCAGCGAAGTCGCCAGAATCTTGTTGCGTGGGCTGTACAGCAGGTTGGCCCGAGGCACATGCGTGGCGCACACCGGCTTGCACTTGCCGCAACGCAGGCAGTTTTTGATGCTGTCGGCAATCGCGCCGATGTCGGACTGCTGCATGATCAGCGACTCATGGCCCATCAGGCCAAACGAGGGCGTGTAGGCGTTGCTCAGGCTGGCGGCGGGCTGGAGGCTGTCTTCGTTAGAGATTTCGACCTGCGGACCAATGGAATCGTGCGCGAGCAGCTCCTTTTTTCGTAGCAACTTGCCTTTGTTGAAGTGCCCTTCCGGGTCCACTCTGGCTTTGTAGTCGGCAAAGGGTTGCAGTTCGGCGTCGCTCAAGAACTGCAGCTTGGTGATGCCGATCCCGTGCTCGCCGGAGATCACACCGTCCAGCGAGCGTGCCAGCGCCATGATGCGCACAACCGCCGCGTGGGCGGTTTGCAGCATGTCGTAGTCGTCGCTGTTGACCGGCAAATTGGTGTGGACATTGCCGTCGCCGGCATGCATGTGCAGCGCCGCCCAGACCCGGCCTTTGAGCACGCGCTGGTGAATCGCATTGCATTCGGCCAGGATGGGCGCGAACTCGCTACCGGTAAAAATCTGCTGCAGCCGCGCCCGAATCTGCGTCTTCCAGCTGGCGCGCAGCGTGTGGTCCTGGAGCGGCGCAAACAGGCTGTCGATGCCGCTCAGCCAGCCACTCCACAGCGCGCGCGTTTCGTCAATCACCGCCAACGCTGCTTCAACGCGCGCGGCCAGCAATTCGGCCGGCGGCACGTCGCCAGCGTCTTCGGACTTGCCCAGTGGCAGGTTGCCGTGGCGCAAAAAAGCGTGCAGCGCGTCGCACAGCCGGATCTTGTTCTGCAGGCTCAGCTCGATGTTGATGCGCTCGATGCCGTCGGTGTACTCGGCCATGCGCGGCAACGGAATCACGACGTCTTCGTTGATCTTGAAGGCGTTGGTGTGGCGCGAAATGGCGGGGGTCTTTTTGCGGTCCAGCCAGAACTTCTTGCGCGCCTCGGCGCTGATGGCCACAAAGCCTTCGCCGCTGCGCGAGTTGGCAATGCGCACGACTTCGCTGGTGGCGCGGGCCACCACGTCGGCGTCGTCGCCAGCGATGTCGCCGACCAGCAGCATCTTGGGCAGGCCGCCGCGCTTGGACTTGGTGGCATAGCCGACGGCCCGCAGATAGCGGTCGTCCAGATGCTCCAAGCCCGCCAGAATCGCGCCGCCGCGCTTGGCCTCGGCGAACATGAAGTCCTTGATCTCGACGATGCTGGGCACCGCGTCCTTGGCGTGGCCGAAAAACTCCAGGCAGACGGTGCGGATATGGGCTGGCATGCGGTGCACGATCCAGCGGGCGCTGGTGATCAGCCCGTCGCAGCCTTCTTTCTGGATTCCCGGCAGCCCGCTCAAAAACTTGTCGGTCACGTCTTTGCCCAGGCCCTCTTTGCGAAAGGTCTTGCCGCCGATTTCAAGGCGTTCGGTGCGCACCGGCGTCTTGCCATCGGCTTCAAAGTACTTCAGCTCGAAGCTCGCCAGTTCGGCGTCGTGGATCTTGCCGAGGTTGTGGTTGAGCCGGGTGACTTCCAGCCACTGCGCGCTTGGGGTCACCATGCGCCAAGAGACCAGGTTGTCGAGGGCGGTGCCCCACAGCACGGCCTTTTTGCCGCCGGCATTCATCGCGATGTTGCCGCCTATGCAGGAGGCGTCGGCCGAGGTCGGATCCACCGCAAAAACAAAGCCCGCCCGCTCGGCCGCATCGGCCACCCGCTGGGTGACCACGCCGGCCTCGGTCCAGACCGTCGGCACCAGCTGCGCAAGGCCGGGCAACTCCACCAGCTCGACTTCGGTCATCGCTTCGAGCTTTTCGGTGTTGATGACGGCGGACTTCCAGGTCAAAGGTATCGCGCCCCCGGTATACCCGGTGCCGCCGCCACGCGGCACGATGGTCAGACCCAGCTCAATGCATGCGCCGACCATGCCGGCCATCTCGGCCTCGGTGTCGGGCATCAGCACGACAAACGGGTATTCGACCCGCCAGTCGGTCGCATCGGTGACGTGCGAGACGCGCGACAGGCCGTCGAACTTGATGTTGTCGGAGCGCGTAAGTTTGCGCAGCTTGCGCTCGACGCGCTGGCGCAAGCCGGCGACTTCGGAAAAGGAGTCGGAAAACCGGCCGACCGCAGTCTGCGCGGCGGCGAGAAGCTCGCCGACGATGGCGTCGCGCTGGCGGTCGGGCTCCGGTTTGCGGCGCTTTTGCACTTCGCCCAGCCGGTGCTGCAGCGCTTCGACCAGCAGTTTGCGGCGCTTGGGGTTGTCGAGCAGGTCGTCCTGCAGATAGGGGTTGCGCTGCACCACCCAGATGTCACCCAGCACCTCGTAGAGCATGCGTGCAGAGCGGCCAGTCTGGCGCTCGCCGCGCAGCAAATTGAGCAGATTCCAGGCTCGCTCGCCAAGCAGCCGCCCTACCACCTCGCGGTCAGAAAAGGAGGTGTAGTTGTAAGGGATTTCGCGTATGCGGGCTTCCGCCGATGCGTCGCCCGCTGCACGGGCTGCATGGATTTCCGGAGCGCTGATTTCGTGTAGCGTGGTAGGGGCGTTCATCGTGTCTGACCACGACCCAAACACCGGTCTGAGCCCGCAGCCGCATTAAAACTGGATGGTAACGCAGCCCGGCTTTTTGGCCGCTGGCGGCGGCGACCAACCCTAAGGACCCGCTGCATAAACTCCCTGCGGTCTGTGGTCAGCCGGATCGGGCGGTCTGCTGCGTTGCTTTTCTTGGCAATAGGGGGCTGTTGGCTGCAGAAAGACGCCTTGCAGCCCGTCCCGACCCGGCCGCCACAGTTCCGCCAAAGTTATGCAGAGGGTCCCTAAGGAAAGCACGCTTGTTAAAAATCGGCTGGGACGCTCAAATGATCGGCACCAAACTTGGCATATCGCATGCCGTTTATGCTTCAACCGATTCTTTTTTGACCACCCAAGGAGATTTAATGAACCGACGTTTTGTTGTGCCATGCAGCTTGGCAAGCTTTGTGGCGGCCAGCGCCCTTCTGGCGCCGCTGGCCGCATTGGCCCAAACCGAAGTGCAGTGGTGGCATTCGATGACCGCCGTCAACAACGAGTGGGTCAATGACCTGGCGAAGGACTTCAATGCCAGCCAGAAAGACTACAGGATCGTGCCGACTTTCAAGGGCTCCTACGACGAATCGATGACCGCTGCCGTGGCAGCCTTTCGGGCAGGCAATGCGCCGCACGTCCTGCAGGTGTTCGAGGTCGGCACCGCGACGATGATGGCCAGCAAAGGCGCCATCGTGCCGGTGGCCAAGGTGATGAAAGACGCCGGTTACAAGTTCGACCCTTCAGCCTATATTTCGGCCGTCGCGGGCTACTACACCGCGCCGAACGGCGAGATGCTGAGCTTTCCCTTCAACAGCTCGACCACGGTTTTCTACTACAACAAGGATGCCTTCAAGGCCGCCGGCCTCGACCCCGACAAAGCGCCGGTCACCTGGCCCGAGGTCGCGCGCGCCGCTGCCACTTTGAAGGCATCGGGTCACAAATGTCCGTTCACCACCGCTTGGCAGGGCTGGACGCAGTTGGAGAGTTTTTCAAGCTGGCACAACGTGGAGTTTGCGACCAAATCCAACGGCCTCGGCGGCATGGACGCTCGCATGAAGATCAATTCACCGCTGCATGTCCGGCACATTGAGAACCTCGGCAACATGGCCAAGCAGGGACTATTTATCTACAAGGGGCGCGGCAACGTGCCCGAGGCGAGTTTCATTTCGGGTGAATGCGCGATGACAACCACCTCGTCGGGCTTTTACGGCAACGTCGCCAAGAACGCCAAATTCGGCTATGGACTGGCGGCGCTGCCCTATTACCCCGACGTCACCGGCGCCCCGCAAAACACCGTCATCGGCGGCGCCAGCCTGTGGGTGATGGCCGGCAAAAAACCGGCCGAATACAAAGCCGTCGCCGCATTTTTCAACTATGTCTCCAGCCCGGAGGTGCAGTCGGCCAGCCACAAGCGCACCGGTTACCTGCCGATCACCACCGCCGCCTACCAGCTCACCGACAAGTCCGGCTTCTACAAAGAGAAGCCGGGCACCGACGTGGCGGTGACCCAGATGATTCGCAAGGTGACCGACAAGAGCCGGGGCATTCGCCTGGGCAACTATGTGCAGATCCGGGCGATCGAAGACGAAGAGCTTGAGCAGGTCTGGAGCGGCAAGAAAACCGCCAAAGAGGCGCTGGACGCCATCGTCAAGCGCGGCAACGAGCAGCTGGAGCGCTTTGAGAAGGCCAACAAGTCGTGAGGCCGGCGGACACGCCGCTGGTGCGGGCCGCGTCGCGTCGCTTGACCTCGCTGTTACTTGCCCCGCCGTATGGTGGAACCGGAGTCGCTATTAAGTTCATAGCTGTTAACGCCCGTTTTAATTGGGTCTTAAAGCCTTTTTGCTTGAATTTTTTTGGGCAGACCCGGTTGCAGCACCCGCCCCGCCCAGGCGCATCAAGGCACCGGCTGCGCCCGCCCGCCGGGGCTGACGCATCGGCGGTGGTCGCATGGCGGTGGCGCCACCGCAGGCCGGCAGACAAGGACTGACGCTGCCAGATGGAAAAGCGCGTTCTCTTCCGCTCAACCTGGCTGCCCTGGCTGCTGCTGGCACCGCAGCTGCTGGTGATAAGCGTGTTTTTCTTCTGGCCGGCAGCGCAGGCGCTGCTGCAATCCTTCCAGGTGCAGGACGCCTTCGGTCTCTCAAGGCAATGGGTCGGCCTGGCAAATTTCGAGACCCTGTTCAACGACCCCGGCTATCTGGAGTCGTTCAAGACCACCGCGCTGTTTTCCTCCCTGGTCGCCGTGCTGGGCATCGGCATCTCGCTGACGCTGGCGGTCTTCGCCGACCGCATCATCAAGGGCGCGCTGCTCTACAAGACGCTGCTGGTCGTGCCCTATGCGGTGGCCCCGGCTG
>JAJAYS010000349.1 GCA_026786065.1 Polaromonas sp. | reverse complement strand
TTTGGGTTTATGGGGTGGGGGTGTGGTTTTTGTTAATAGCACACCCCCCTCAGTGGTTTGTGTTTCAGGCAAAGCCCACGACCGTGGGGGCTCATTGATTACCAGATGGAATACGGGGTCTGCATCCAGGCCGCGACCACGACCAGCCAGACCAGCGTCACTGGGATGAATATCTTCCAGCCCAATCGCATGATCTGGTCGTACCGAAAGCGCGGAAACGTGGCCCGGACCCACAAGAACAGCGTTACCACCACAAAAGACTTGAGGCCCAGCCAGATCCAGCCGGGAATCCAGTTGAACAGCGCATGGTCGAAAGGCGAAAGCCACCCACCGAGAAAAAGAATCACGCACAGCACCGACACCAGAATCATGTTGGCGTATTCAGCGAGAAAGAACATCGCGAAAGCCATGCCCGAATACTCGACCATATGGCCGGCGACGATCTCGGACTCGCCCTCGACCACATCGAACGGGTGCCGGTTGGTTTCAGCCAGGCCCGAAATAAAGTACACGACAAAAATCGGCAGCAGCGGCAGCCAGTTCCATGAAAGAAAAGTCCAGCCCCGGCTGGCGGCCATGCCGACGCTCTGCCCCATCACGATGTCGGTCATGTTCAGGCTGGCCGACACCATCAGCACCACGACAAAGCAAAAGCCCATCGCGATCTCGTAGCTGACCATCTGCGCCGAAGCGCGCATCGCGCCCAAAAAAGCGTATTTGGAGTTGGACGCCCAACCGGCAATGATCACGCCATAGACCTCCAGCGAAGTGATCGCCATCAGGAACAACAGGCCGGCATTGACGTTGGCCAACGCGACATCCGGACCGAAGGGCACCACTGCCCAGGCGGCCAGCGCCGGCATGATGGTCATGACCGGACCCAGGACAAACAGGCCCTTGCTGGCCGCAGTCGGGATGATGATTTCCTTGGTCAGCAACTTCAGCGCGTCGGCAATCGGCTGCAGCAGGCCGAACGGACCCACGCGGTTGGGGCCGAAGCGAATTTGCGTGAAGCCGATCGCCTTGCGCTCCCACAGCGTCAGGTAGGCGACACAGCCCATCAGCGGTAGCAAGACCGCGACGATCTTGATCAGCGTCCAGAGCACCGGCCAGACCGTGGCCGGCCAAATGCCACCCATCAGCCCCTGACCGAATCCGTAAAAAGCGTCGATCATCCGGTGATTTCCGCACTTGCAGCAGCAAGCCGGGCGTCGCGCGTCAGTTGCAGCGATGTTGCGCGGCGGACCAGCCCGTCCAGCTGGTAGATGCTGGCCGCAACCGGCTCCTCACTCCCGGCCGGCGCAGGCACCGGCACCGGCGGGGTCTGCACGCCATTGTTCAACAGGCTCGCGTTGACTCGACCGTCAGAGATTCCCTGCACCTGCGCCAGCACGTCCTGCGCGGATTCGAAATCGAACCCCGGCAGATTGAACAGGTTGGCCAGGACCCGCAGGACTTTCCAGGCAGGACGGGCCTCGCCCAGCGGCTTGACCACCGCGTGAAAGCTCTGCGCAAGCCCCTCGGCATTGACGAAAGTGCCCGGCGTTTCGGTGAACGGTGCAATCGGCAGCAACACGTCGCTGAACCGCATATTGGCCTTGAACGGACTCATCGTCACGACCAATTGCACCGGATTGATCAGCGCGCTGGCCTGCCTCCCCGCGTAGGAGTCGAACTCGGGCTCGTTGTTCAAAAGAATCAAGGCTTTCAAAGCGCCGCTGCCGTCCAGCATCTGCGCGGTATTGAGTCCACCCGCGCCAGGCTGCGCGCTGGCCAACTGCGCCCCGACGGTGTTCGCCGCTTCGGTCAAATAGCCGACGCTCGCCCCCGTCTGCCCGCCTATCCAGTTCGCCAACGACAGCAGACCCGACGCCTGCGCATGATGCGCCGCAGCGTTGCCAAGCAAAATCGCCTTGCGGTCCCCAGCCAACAGCGACTCGGCAACGGCCGACCCGACCTCGGAGCCCTCTGCTGATACCGGTGCGGGCACGCCCTTTTTTTTCGCAACGGCCACTGCTACTGCGCCAAGCATTTGCAGCCAACCGCTTGCCGGTACCCGCAGGGTATGCGCCAGCGGCATGGCCCAGGCGCCATCATCGGCCAGCTCCCGTTCCGAGGCGATCACGCTGAGAGCGCAGCCTTTGCGCACAGACTGACGGATCCGCTGGGCGAAAAGCGGGTGGTCCTTGCGCAGGTTCGAACCGATAACCAGCGCGCCCTGCAAGTGCGACAACGATGCGATGGACGTGCCGAGCCAGCGCACGCCAGCGTGCTGTGTGAAGTCGGCGTGACGCAGGCGGGAGTCGATGTTCTCGCTGCCAAGGCCTCGCATCAGTGCGCCAGCCAGATGCAACTCTTCGAGCGTACAGTGCGGGCTGGCGAGCAGGCCTATGCTTTTGGCGCCGTGCTCGGCTTTGATCTGTTTCAGACCATTGCCGATGTATTCCAGTGCCGTTTGCCAATCGACCGAGTTCCATTGGCCGCCCTGCTTGATCATCGGGCTGAGCAGGCGCTCTTCGCTGTTCAGCGCCTCGTACGAAAAGCGGTCGCGGTCGGCAATCCAGCATTCGTTGACGTTCTCGTTCTCAAGTGGCACGACGCGCATGACGCGGTTGTTTTTGACCTGGACGATGAGGTTGGCACCGACTCCGTCGTGCGGGCTGATCGACTTGCGGCGCGATAGCTCCCAAGTGCGCGCACTGTAGCGAAAGGGTTTGCTGGTCAACGCACCGACCGGGCAAATGTCGATCATGTTGCCCGACAGCTCCGAGTCAACCGACATGCCTACAAAGGTTTCGATTTCAGCGTGCTCGCCGCGGTGCGACATGCCGAGCTCCATCACGCCGGCCACTTCCTGCCCAAAGCGCACGCAACGGGTGCAATGGATACAGCGGCTCATTTCTTCCATCGAGACCAGTGGCCCAACGTCCTTGTGGAACACGACCCGCTTTTCTTCGTCATAGCGCGAGCCGCTGCCGCCATAGCCGACGGCCAGATCCTGCAACTGACATTCACCGCCCTGATCGCAAATCGGGCAATCGAGCGGATGATTGATCAGCAAAAACTCCATCACGCCTTTTTGCGCCTTGATGGCTTTGTCGCTCTTGGTGTGAACGATCATGCCCTGCGTGACCGGCGTGGCGCAGGCCGGCATCGGCTTGGGCGCCTTTTCAATATCGACCAGGCACATCCGGCAATTGGCCGCAATGCTGAGCTTTTTGTGATAACAGAAATGCGGAATGTAGGTGCCGGCCTTTTCGGCAGCATGCATCACCGTGCTGCCCTCGAGCACTTCGACTTTCTGACCGTCCAGTTCGATTTCAATCATGAAGTCAAGCGCTCCGCACATGGGAACCAACCGCTTGATGGCTGGCTGGGATTGTGGTCGCAGCGCTAGCTGCAGCAGGAGGAATCATGGCTTCAAACTCATGCCGGAAATGCTTGATCATTGCCCGTACCGGCATCGCGGCCGCATCGCCCAGCGCGCAGATGGTCCGGCCCTGGATGTTGTCGGCCACCGAATTGAGCAGGTCCAGATCGGTTTGCTTTCCGTGCCCCCGGTGAATGCGGTCCACCATGCGCCAGAGCCAGCCCGTGCCTTCCCGGCATGGCGTGCACTGCCCGCAGGATTCGTGCATGTAAAAGTAGGACAGGCGCTTCAGCGATTCGACCATGCAGCGGGAATCGTCCATCACGATGACGGCGCCCGAGCCGAGCATGGACCCGGCCTTGGCGATGGAGTCGTAGTCCATCGTGCATTCCATCATGATGGACGCCGGCAGCACCGGCGCGGACGAACCGCCGGGAATCACGGCCTTCAGCGTGCGGCCCTTACGCACCCCTCCCGCAAGCTCGAGCAGTTTGGCAAACGGCGTCCCGAGCGGCACTTCGTAGTTGCCTGGCGACTCAACATCCCCGGAAACCGAGTAGATTTTTGTACCGCCGTTGTTGGGCTTGCCGACTTCGAGGAAAGCCTGACCGCCGTTGCGAATAATCCAGGGCACGGCAGCAAAGGTTTCGGTGTTGTTGATGGTCGTCGGTTTGCCATACAGACCAAAGCTGGCGGGAAAGGGCGGCTTGAAACGGGGCTGCCCCTTTTTTCCTTCGAGCGATTCAAGCAATGCGGTTTCCTCGCCGCAAATGTAGGCGCCGAAACCATGCGCGGCGTACAAGTGGAAACTGAAGCCGCTTCCGAGAATGCGGTCGCCGAGCACGCCCGCCGCACGCGCTTCTTCGAGCGCCTCCTCAAAACGCAGATAAGTGGCAAAAATCTCGCCGTGAATGTAGTTGTAGGCGACGCTGATGCCCATTGCATAAGCCGCAATAGCCATGCCTTCGATCACGCTGTGCGGGTTGTACTGCATGATGTCGCGGTCTTTGCAGGTGCCCGGTTCGCCCTCGTCGGAATTGCAGACTAGGTACTTCTGTCCTGGAAACTGGCGCGGCATGAAGCTCCACTTCAGCCCGGTCGGAAAGCCCGCCCCGCCGCGCCCACGCAGGCCACTGGCCTTGATTTCGGCAATCACCTGGTCTGGCGTAATGCCAGCGCCGCCACCACCCCCTACGTCATCCTAGTCACCCGCGCTGCTCGCACTTTGCCCGGGCGAGCCGCTCACGCCGAGAATTTTGCGCAAGGCTTGATAGCCGCCGCGCGCCTCGTAATCCGCGAGTCGCCAATTACGGCCGTTCAGACCCGCTAGGATCTGCGGCTCGATGTGGCGGCCGTGAAAACAGCTTTGCACGCCGGTGGCTGCAAACTGCGCCAGCACGCTGGCAGCCGCGTGGTCATTCACTACTTGCATGCGAATTGCCCTCTGGAATTTGGAGCCCGTCGATCAGCTGGTCGAGCTTTTCATGGCTCATGAAGCTGCACATTGTCAGATCGTTGACCAGCAACACGGGTGCGTCAGCGCAGGCACCCAGGCATTCCGACTGCTGCAACGTAAAGCAGCCGTCGGGGGTTGTTTGTCCCATCACCACGCCGAGCTTGCTTTCGAGGTACTTCAGGGCATCAGAACCGCCGCGCAACTGGCAAGGCAAGTTGGTGCAGACATTGAGCTTGTAGCGCCCGACAGGGCGCTGGTTGTACATGTTGTAGAAGGTCGTTACCTCATGCACCGCGATCGGTGGCATGCCCAGATAATTGGCGACGAGCTGTTCGCTCTCTGCGCTGACGAAGCCGGCTTCGGCCTGAATAATGGCAAGGCAGGCCATCACCGCCGACTGTTTTTGGTCGGCCGGATACTTGGCGGTTTCGCGGGCAAAGCGCGCGGCGGTTTTCTCAGAAATCATGGACTGACTCATGCGTGTTAACGGTCGATTTCACCAAAAACAATATCCATCGTGCCAATGATCGCGACCGCATCGGCAATCATGTGTCCGCGGGCCATCTCGTCCATCGCGGCGAGATGCGGAAATCCGGGCGGACGTATTTTCAGGCGATAGGGCTTGTTGGCTCCGTCGCTGACGATATAAATACCGAACTCGCCCTTCGGATGCTCAACCGCGGCATACGCCTCACCTTCAGGAACGTGCATGCCTTCAGTGAAAAGCTTGAAGTGGTGAATCAGCTCTTCCATGTTGGTTTTCATGGATTCGCGGTCGGGTGCGGCAACTTTGTGGTTGCTGGTGATAACCGGACCCGGATTGACACGCAGCCAATCAGCACACTGCTTGATGATGCGGTTCGACTGGCGCATCTCTTCGATGCGTACCAGATAGCGGTCGTAGCAGTCGCCAGTTTTTCCGACCGGAATGTCGAAATCCATTTGCGCGTACACGTCGTACGGCTGCTGTTTGCGGAGATCCCAGGCAAAGCCCGAACCCCGCAACATCGGGCCGGTAAAGCCAAGATTCAACGCGCGCTCGGGGGAAACAACCCCGATGCCGACGGTACGCTGCTTCCAGATTCGGTTGTCGGTGAGCAGCGTTTCGTATTCGTCGATGAAGCCCGGAAACTTGGCCACGAAGTCGTCGATGAAGTCGAGCAATGACCCCTGACGGTTTTCATTGAGGGCCGCGATGGCCTTCGCGTTCTTGATCTTGCTGACGCGGTACTGCGGCATGGTCTCGGGGAGGTCCCGATAAACGCCGCCAGGTCGAAAGTAGGCCGCATGCATGCGTGCGCCGGACACCGCTTCGTACATGTCGAACAGCGCTTCGCGCTCGCGAAAGCAATAAATCAGGATATTCATCGCGCCGCAATCGAAACCATGCGCACCCAGCCAGAGCAAGTGGTTCATCACGCGGGTGATTTCGGCGAACATGACCCTTATGTATTGCGCGCGGATCGGCACATCAACGCCGATCAGCTTCTCGATAGCCAGGCAGTAGGCCTGCTCATTGGACATCATCGATACGTAATCGAGCCGGTCCATGTAGGGCAGCGACTGGATGTAGGTCTTGCTCTCGGCGAGCTTTTCAGTCGCGCGGTGCAGCAGGCCAATGTGCGGGTCGGCACGCTGAATGACCTCACCATCGAGCTCCAGTACCAGACGCAAAACACCGTGCGCGGCCGGATGCTGCGGCCCGAAGTTCAGCGTGTAGTTCTTGATTTCAGCCATTGCTTGTAATGCCCTGCCTTAAACTTATTGGACTTCGCCATAGTGGTCTTCGCGGATCACGCGGGGCGTGATCTCGCGCGGCTCAATCGTCACCGGCTGGTAGATGACGCGCTTCTGCTCCGGGTCGTAGCGCATTTCGACGTGCCCGGTTGTCGGAAAGTCTTTGCGGAAGGGATGACCGATGAAGCCGTAGTCGGTCAGAATCCGGCGCAGGTCGGTGTGCCCCTCGAACACGATGCCAAACAGGTCAAAGGCTTCCCTCTCGAACCAATTCGCCGAGTTCCAGATTCCAGTGAGCGAGGCGACCAGCGGAAAATCGTCGTCCTGGCAATACACCTTCAGGCGCACCCTGTGATTCAAGCTGACCGACAGCAAATGGGAGACCACGCAGTAGCGCGGGCCGCTGTAAGCACCGTCGCCATACTCGGAATAATCGACGCCGCAACGATCGACCAACTGTTCAAACTGGCAACCGGCCGTTTCACGCAGCAACCGCGCCGACTCCAGATAGTCGGAGGACGCAACGCCAACAGTCAGCTCCCCAAACGCTACCTTGACCGATTTGGCGCGACGTCCCAGCACGTTCTGCAGAGTCTCGGACAAAGCCTCGGCCGGCGCCGGTACAAAAGACGACAAAGCCGCTGCAAGCGCCATGATCAAGCCCTCGCAATGGTGTTTTCGCGGCGGATCTTCTGCTGCAACTGAATGATGCCGTAGATCAGCGCTTCGGCTGTCGGCGGACAACCCGGAACGTACACATCGACCGGCACAATCCGGTCGCAACCGCGCACGACTGAATAGCTGTAGTGGTAGTAGCCCCCGCCGTTGGCGCAGGAGCCCATCGACAGAACCCAGCGCGGCTCCGACATCTGGTCGTAGACCTTGCGCAGCGCCGGCCCCATCTTGTTGCACAGCGTACCGGCCACGATCATCAGGTCGGACTGGCGCGGGCTGGGCCGAAACAACATCCCGAAACGGTCGATGTCGTAGCGGGCTGCCCCGGCATGCATCATCTCGACAGCGCAGCAGGCCAGGCCGAAAGTCATGGGCCAGAGCGAGCCTGTCTTGGCCCAGTTCACCACCGAGTCGTAACTGGTGGTCATGAAGCCTTCACTAAAAACACCTTCAAGTGACATTCGGGTCCTAATGGTGAACGCAGCGCTCGCAAGGCCGACACACGGCAGCGATGCGCAGCAACAAAACCTCACTCCCAGTCAAGCGCGCCCTTTTTCCACTCGTAAACAAAGCCCACGACGAGGATTGCCAGGAACATCATGACCGACCAGAAACCGACTGCGCCGATCTCCTTCAGCGCAACGGCCCAAGGGAAAAGAAATGCAATTTCAAGGTCAAAGAGAATGAAGAGGATGGCGACAAGGTAATACCGTACGTCGAACTTCATCCGGGCGTCTTCGAACGCTTCGAAACCGCACTCGTAGGGAGAGTTTTTCTCGCTGTCTGGTTTGACCGGCCCAAGCAGTCGCCCAAGAACCTGGGGCACTACTCCGACGCCGACACCGACCAGAATGAACAGCAGAACGGGTAGATATTGGTCGAGATTCATATGGGATTGAATTTCTTCACAGCAGGTTGCGCCGCTCCGAAAGGCTCCAGACCCGAAACTGGGCGTTGCCGCAGCGCTGCAGAAAATTCCAACACCTGGTGCGGACGGCGAGACTCGAACTCGCACACCTTTCGGCACTACCCCCTCAAGATAG
>JAJAYS010000348.1 GCA_026786065.1 Polaromonas sp. | reverse complement strand
CGGCGAGCCTGGCCGGCAACCGGCGCCAGCTCCCGGCGCCGACCCGATTCCCACCCCAGTCTCGGGGCCGGTATCGCGCGAGGCTGGCATCCCGATTGAATCCAGCACCACGGCACAGGCCAACCGGCGCTACGACATCTCAGGCAACGGAGCGGCCATCGTGGCGCTGACGCTTCCCGGCTTCATCGTTCCCGGCGACTTTGTCAGCGTGCGCGGCACGGGCAGCCAACGCTGGCGCATCGTGCCGAACTGCTGCCCCGGAACCACCGCCCGTTCGGACATGACGCCGCAAGCGGTGTTGACGTCGAATCTGCCGGGGAACGTCGCAACCGGCCAGAACTGGACGGCGCGGCTGGCCCCGCTGCGCTGGCACTGGATGGCCTCCAGCCAGGACGGCAGCGTGCTGGTGGCGGCTGAAAACCCGGGCAACCTGCATGTCTCGACCGACGCTGGTGTCACTTGGGCGGTCAGCAATACTCCGCCTGGTCAGGCCTGGATTTCAGCTTCGGTGAAAAATCCTCCTTATCCGTATCCTGGCGCTGGCAATGTGAACATCGTGGCGGTCGCCTATGGCGGCGCAATGTACCGATCCACCGACGCCGGGCGAACCTGGAATCCGCTGGTCAGCGCCGACCCGGGCGTCAATCTGGGCAACCGCGAGTGGCAGTCGGTTACCAGCGACCAGTACGGATTAAACCTTGCCGCCGCGATCCTGAACGGGCCGATCTACCGGATCGGCAATCCTGGCGCGAGCACCGGCTGGCAGGCTGGGACGCTAGAGGGCTCGGGCACCGTACTGGAGCGCCCGTGGCGCGCGCTGGCCAGTTCGGCCGACGGCACGCTGATGGCCGCAGCCAGCGAAAGCGGCGAGTTGTTCCTGTCCACCAACCGGGGTGCCACCTGGTCGCGGCGCAGCATTTCGGTCGGCAGCAGTTTGATCGAGCGGGCGTGGTATCGCATGGCGATGTCTGGGGACGGAAAAACCATCGCCATTGCCGGACGGGCCAATTCGGGTTTGTATGTGTCGCGCGACAGCGGTGTCAGCTGGGCGCAGGCGCCCGCGCCAATAGGCAGATACACCGCGCTGGCGATTTCTGCGGACGGCCAGGTCATCGGCACCACCCGCAGCAACGACAGCTTGACCGGAGGTGTGCAGGTGTCGCGCAACGGCGGGGCCAGCTTCAGTGTGCTGGCGCTACCGGGTCAGGACAGCAATTGGCGCGCCTTTGCGATGTCGGCAGACGGCAACCAGTTCGTTGTGGCGGCAGGAACCCTCAGCACCACGCCGGGGCAGCTTTACACCTCGCTGGGCAACCGGACGTCTATCGGTTCGGCGGGCTACATCGAGGGCGGGCCGAAAGACTTCGTCGAGCTGGAGTTTCTTGGCAACGCGCGCTTCCGGGTTCGGGCCTTCGAGGGCGGACCTTTCACGGTGCGGTAATGATCGCTTGAAGGCCGGTGACGAGGTTACGTGGGCGTTTTGGGCCGGGCCGGGCCGACTCTCATGGCGCCGTTCGGGTCAATGCGGTTTTGCTTACCGCTTCGCCGACCCGGCGAAAAATGCCGCCAGCCTCTTTCACGTCGTCCATGTCGGCGGCGCAGGTGGTGACGACGATGGCCTGCTTGCCGCCGGCCTGCGGGTTGATTACTGCCATGTGGCAGGCGCGTCGGTACTGGGTGCCGGTTTTGTGAATGATCATCTCGCTCTTCGGTATACCGCCTTCTAGCCGGTAGTCGCCGCGCTTGCCGAACTTCAGGTACTTGAAGAGCCGTTCGGTGCTGGCGGCACTCAGTAGCTTGCCGCGCACCAATTGCTCGAGCATGCCGCCGTAGCCTTCGAGCGTGGCGCTGTTGAAGCGGCGGCTGTAATAGCGGTCATAGGCCTCGGCGATGGTCTTGACGCGCAGTGCGGACACCGGCAGGTTCAACGCGCGGCGCAGCGCCTCGACCCGCGGCGGGCCCATGTCGGCCGCAGCAATCTGCACCAGTTGCCGGTTGCCGAGCTGGCGTGCGTCGGGGTGGATTTCGGCATACACATCGCGGCGCACCTCGGCGAAGGAGGTGATTTTTTCAAAGCCCTTGCCGAGCGCCGACGCGGCGGATTTGTTCAGCACGTCTTCGCCAACGGTGCGAATCAGCATGTTGGCGGCGGTGTTGTCGCTGACGCCGAGCATCCGGGTGAGCAGCGCGTCCAGCGTGTAGCGGCCGCCCGCATTGCTCCAGACCAGCTCGCCCGAACCGTCTATCTTGTCGGCCTCGGTCAGTAGCACCTGGCTGGCCAGTTGCAGCTTGCCGGCATCGACCTGCTGCAGCACGGCCAGCGCGATCAGCACCTTGGCCGACGAGCTTAAATAAAACAGCTGGTCGGCGTTGTGGCCAACGCTCTCGCCGGTATCCAGCCGCTTGACGTAAACCCCGAGTTGGCCGGGCGAGTCGCGGTCTATGCGCTCGATGCGCTGGCGCAGCTCGCCCTGCCAGTCAGCGGAGCGGGCCGGCTGGCCGATCAGCAGCAGTGGCAGCAGCAGGGCTGTGCTCCAGGCGCAGGGCCAGATCGCAAGACGGGTCATCCAGGGCTCCCAGTGGGTTCGGGTTGAGCAGGCCGGACCTGCAAAGGGCGTTTCCAATGTCGCGCAGCGCGGCTTCGGCAAGAGGCAGCGCAATTTCACCGCGCGTGCAGGCCACGACGATTACGCCTCTGCCCGACGCCGGGTCGCCCGACTGCAGCAGGCCGGCATCGCAGGCAACCCGGCGCTGGGTGCCGGTCTTGTGCGCAAAGCGGGTGCCAGCGGCAAGACCGGCCTTGATGCGGTGCGTGCCGGTTGCGCTGCGTGCCATCAGGTCGAGCAGATAGCGGGTGGATTCGGGCGCCAGCGCCTGGCCCTGCACCAGTTGCGCCAGCAGGCTGCCATAGGCGTCGAGCCGGGCGCTATTGAGCCCGCTGGCGTAGTAGGCGTTGTAGGCTGCATCCAGCGAGCGCCGCCTGAAGTCGGCCACCGGTACATCCACAAACTGCGCCAGCAGGGCCAGGCGCGCCCGGTCGGTGGGCAGGCGATGCAGCTCCATCAATTCGGCGCCGCTGAGGTGTTGCGCGGCAGGCGTGAGCTGGCCGTACACCTGACGGCGCACCTCCGCCAGCGTGGTGATGCGGCCGAATCCCTGCGGCACCAGCCCGGCCACCAGCGCGTTGACCGCCGACGCGCCGACCAGCCCGATCAGCATGTCGCTGGCGGTGTTGTCGCTGCGGACCATCATTTGCTCCAGCAGGTAGCCGACCGACAGCGCCGAGGCCAGCGGATGGCTGTTGGTCATGCCGCCGCCATCGACGTAATCGGCGGCGCGCAGGCGCAGCGTGGTTTCGAGCGTGAACGCACCCGCATCGACGCCGCGCAGCACCGCCAGCGCCACCGGCACCTTGACCATCGACGCGATGTACCAGGGGCGGTCGGCCCTGTAGCTGAACGTTGCACCGCTGTGCAGGTCGATCAGGTACAGGCCGATGTCGGCCTTGTGGCGTGCGTCTATGGCCGGCAGATCGACCGCAAGGCGCTGCGCCCAGGGCGTGGCAGCGGCGGCAGGCGAGGGGACAGCAAGCGGGGCTCCGGGCGGGGGTTGCGCCGCAGCCAGCACCGAAAAGCCGACCAACACCAGCCATCCCAGCGGGACGCGAAGTCGCAACCAGAGGCGGCGAGAGCGGCAAGGAGTGGGCCGGAAGGGGGGCATCGGATGGACAGGTGCGCAGTGGGGTGGGAGTTGCGGGTTGGGGTTGCACGTTGCGCGGTGTGCGGTGCGCGGTGCGTCAGCAAAGCCTTGGGACGATCATCAGCCGCAGCGCAGCGCGGGTGTGTAGGACAGCGGGAATTGCGCGGCACGGCGGCATGCTGGTCGGGCTTGATGGGGCTTGCAGCCGCCTGCAGTCGCTACTTAATTAATAGCTGCTAACACCCGTATTTATTGGGCTTTGAGCCGTTTTAACTAAAATTTTTGTCCCTATTCAGGT
Organism: Polaromonas sp.; assembly: GCA_026786065.1. GTDB lineage: Bacteria > Pseudomonadota > Gammaproteobacteria > Burkholderiales > Burkholderiaceae_C > Polaromonas. Next base: position 81 of record JAJAYS010000348.1, on the reverse strand, counting down.
TGCCGGGTACAGGCAGTTCTTCTCGCTCCCTGTTCCTCCAGAAGAGGGTTGGCGAGCGCTCCCCTCTTGTGCCTTCTCCCT
>JAJAYS010000347.1 GCA_026786065.1 Polaromonas sp. | reverse complement strand
GACCATACCTTGATCCCCATCGATTCTGATTACGAATGGGGCGAATTCACCGTCGCGCTCGACTGGTGCGACGCCAGCGACTTCAAGCGCCGCAACACCGGGTTTTTTGCCGACTACCAGGCCGGAACACTCGACATCCATGCCTACGTGCGTTTTGCGACCCAGGCCATCCGTGCGCAAGGCGCTATAAAATCGATAGCTGCTCACGCCCGTTTCATGAGGGAAATCGTGCAAAAAGGCATACATCCCGCAGCGCTGGCGCTGGTCCGCCAGCATCAGGCGGCGGGTGATGCGGTAGCCATCGTGACTGCCACCAACGAATTTGTCACACGCCCCATCGCCGACGCCTTTGGTGTGGCCGAGCTGATTGCGGTGGAGCTGGAGCGCGATGCCAGTGGCGAGCCGACCGGCGAGATTCGCGGCATACCGTCTTTTCGGGAAGGCAAGGTGGCGCGGGTCCAGCAGTGGCTGGCGCAGCGCCAGCTCGATTGGGGCACGGTAGAAAGCACGTTTTACAGCGATTCCATGAACGACCTGCCTTTGCTGGAAAAAGTCACACACCCGGTGGCCACCAACCCCGACGCGCGCCTGCGGGCCCTGGCCACCGAGCGCGGATGGCGCATACTTGAGCTGTTCTAACTGCCGGGGACTTCGGCCCTTGCCCTGCAAGCGCGGCCGGCCCGGCAAAATCTCCTGATTCAATGATCAAAAAATTTATCGACAAGCTGTTCGGCAAGCCCGCCAGCGCCACCGGCAGCGCCGCCCGGTCCAAAAAATCAGTTTTCGGCGAACGCCGCGATGTCGGCCTCCAGGACCATGCGATCAACCCCCAACTGGTGGATGAACGCGCCATGGATGTTGTGCGCACCCTCAAACAGGCCGGCTACCAGGCCTATGTGGTCGGCGGCGCGGTGCGCGACCTGCTGGTTGGTTTGCGCCCCAAAGACTTTGACGTGGCCACCGACGCCACACCCGAGCAGGCCAAGTCACTGTTTCGCCGGGCCTTCATCATTGGCCGGCGTTTTCGCATCGTGCATGTGGTCTATGGCCGTGGCCGCGAGCATGAGGTGATCGAGGTCTCGACCTTCCGCGCGCACCTGGACTCCAGCCTGGCCGAGCAGGTCGGTGGTAACGAGCGCACCAGCAAAAGCGAGCTGGCTGGCATGAAACACGCCGTCGATGCTTCTGGCCGCGTGCTGCGTGACAACGTCTGGGGCCCGATGGAAGAAGACGCCGCCCGCCGCGACTTCACCATCAACGCCATGTATTACGACCCGGAGACGCAGATTGTGGTGGACTACCACCACGGCATCCGCGACGCCAAGAAAAAGATCATCCGCATGATCGGCGACCCGGCCACGCGGTACCGGGAAGACCCGGTGCGCATCATCCGCGCTGTGCGTTTTGCCGCCAAGCTCAGCGCGCTCGGTTTCAAGTTTGAAGACAAGACCGTAGAGCCCCTGCGCAAGATGAAGACCCTGCTGGCCGATGTGCCGCAGTCGCGCCTGTTTGACGAGATGCTCAAGCTGCTGCAAACCGGCCACGCGCTGGCCAGCATCGAGCAGCTCAAGTTTCTGGGGCTCAATACCGGCATCTACCCGCTGCTGGATGTGGTGGTTGATACCGCCGAAGAGCCGTTTTTGCAGCTGGCCTTGCTGGATACCGACCGTCGCGTAGGCGAGGGTAAACCAGTGGCACCGAGCTTTTTGCTGTCCTGCGTATTGTGGGCCGATGTACGCACCGGCTGGGAGCAACGCCTTCAGCGCGGCGAACACGTCATGCCCGCGCTGCAGGACGCGATTGACGATGCGTTCAACGCCAAAATCGGCGATGTCTCGGGGCGCGGCAAGCTGGGCACCGACATGCGCGAGATCTGGACCATGCAGCCGCGCTTTGAAAAACGCACCGGCAGCTCGCCCTATTCGCTAATCGAGCAGCCACGTTTTCGCGCCGGTTTTGACTTTTTGCGGCTGCGCGCACAGACCGGCGAGATTGATCTGGAGCTGTCTGAGTGGTGGGAAAAGTTCAGCACCGCTTACGACGACGAGCGCCACGAGATGATCGAGCAGATGCGGCTCGCGCAATCACAAAAGCCGCAGCAACCGCGTACCCGTGTCAAGCGGGCAGAGCCGGAAGCCCCGCGCCACCTGGACGCGGGAGAGGCACCGGCACCGTCACCCCATTTCGCTGAGTCGGGCGAGGCCGCGCCCGCCAAAAAGCGCAGGCGCCGCCGCAAACCGGCCAATCGCGAAGGCGGTGCAGTGCCTGCCAGCCCGCCGTCTGACGCATCGGGCGACTACTGAGACTGCACCATGCCAGCTGGTGAACCCCGGAGTGATGTCGCGCTACCGGTCAGGGCTTACGTCGCCATTGGCGCCAACCTCGGCGATGCGCAAGCGTCGGTCCGGCAGGCCATGCAGGACCTGGACCAGCTGGCGCAGACCCGCGTGGCACAACGCTCCAGCCTTTACCGCACAGCGCCTGTTGTCAGCGGCTCGGCCGACCAGCATTCAGGACCCGTTTACACCAACGCCGTGGTGGCGCTGGACACGACCTTGCCCGCACTCGAACTGCTGACGCAACTGCAGGCGCTGGAGCAGGCTGCAGGTCGTGAGCGCCCCTACCGCGATGCACCCCGCACGCTGGACCTTGATCTGCTGTTGTATGGCCAGAGCCGCATCGATTCAGCACGGCTGACGGTGCCACATCCGCGCATGTGGCTACGCGCTTTTGTGCTGGTGCCGCTGGCGGAAATTGCGCCGGCGCTGGTATCGCCTGCGCAGTTGGATGCGGTGGCTGGTCAGGGGATTGAGCGGCTGGCCTGATCTGTCATTGCCGGCCTGATTCAATACTGTTCGGTTAGACCCCAAACCGTTCGGGCTGAGCTTGCCCAAGCCTTGCTTTATGCTGGCAACCCTTCGACAAGCTCAGGG
>JAJAYS010000346.1 GCA_026786065.1 Polaromonas sp. | reverse complement strand
GGCTTGGTGGGCTTGGCTCCAGCAAACCGGCTCGCCAGGACCTTCCACCCTGCGGACGTGCGGACGTGCGGACGTGCGGACGTGCTGGCGGTCGGACAAATCGGCGATGGCAATGGCAATGGCAATGGCGATGGCGCCCGCGCCACCGGCGCAAGCAGGCGGCAACCATTGCACCCGCAGCATGCTCGGGTAAGGCGAGCCGTCTAAGGTCGCGGCCATGAAACTCCATCGCCGCTCTGTTGTCGCCGCCCTCGGCGTGTTGCTGTTCGCATCCTCTGCTTTGGCTGCCGACGCCTGGACCGAGCTGGCCAAACCCGGCGCGATCGTGCTGTTCCGCCATGCGACGGCGCCGGGCGTCGGCGACCCGGCCGGCTTCAAGCTCGAAGACTGCGCGACGCAGCGCAACCTGGACGAACGCGGGCGGGCCGAAGCGCAGCGCCTGGGCGAGCAGTTCCGCAGCCGCAACATCCAGGTCGGCGCCGTGCTCAGCTCGCAGTGGTGCCGCACGCGCGAAACGGCGCGGCTGGCCTTCGGCAGCCAGGCGCGGAACGAAGCGGCCTTCAACTCGTTTTTTCAGGAATCGTCGGCAATCCGTGACGCCCAGACTGCGCAGGCGCGTGCGGTGTTGGCGCGCTGGAAGGGCCCGGGCGCGCTGGTGGTGGTGACGCACCAGGTCAACATCAGCGCGCTGACCGGCGTCGGCGTCGCTTCGGCTGAGGGCGTGGTGCTGTGGCCGGGCGCCGATGGCAGCTTTCAGGTGGTGGCGACGCTGGCGCCCTGAGCGCCAGCCTATCGTGGCCCGGCAGGGCGCGGGCTGCTGGCGATGCGATGCCGGAGGGCCGCACGAACCAGCGAACCAGCGGTTCAGCCGTCGGCTTTCCTCTGGTCCTACCCTGCCGAGGCCGGTTGACTGATTTGCCTGAGCGGGCCGCCGTCTAAGCTGCTTGTTCCAGCCCAAAATTCAGGAGACGAACCATGTCCAATTTGAACGATGCCGGCAACACCACGCCGCCGCCCGACGTGAAGGCCAAGCTCGACAAGATCGAGCAGGAAAGCCGCAAACTCGATTCGCCGACGCGCACCAACGACTCGACCATAGACCCCGAAAAGCCGGTGGACGACATTCTGGAGGGCTACCACGGCGGATAGCACCAACGGGTTGCGAGGGGGCACGGGAGCGCTGTCTGCCCGGGGGGCATTCAAGCGTTAAGTTGGCGCGCTCAACCACAACCACAACCGGAGCCTCTGATGGGCAACGATTTCGGACAGATATTGGGCAGCCTGTTTGGTCAGGCGCGTTCGGGCGGGCATTCGGCCAGCGGCATGCCGCCGGGTGGGCTTGGCGACCTGCTGGGCGGAATGCTTGGCGGCGGCCAGCGCACGCCGGGCGGGTTGGGCGGCTTGGGTGGGCTTGGCGCGCGGGGGGGGTCTAGTAGTGGCCTGGGCGGCGGCAAGGGCGGTGCGCTGGTGGCGATGCTGCTGCCGTTCGCGATGCAGTGGGTTCAGCGCAATGGTGGCCTGAGCGGCGTGTTGGGCCGGGTTCAGCAAAAGGGCTACAGCCAGCAGGCGGCCTCGTGGGTTTCCACTGGCCCGAACCAGGACCTGCCGCCCGAAGCGGTGGGCGAAATCGTCGGCACCGAGGAGTTGTCGCGGCTCTCAAAGCAGCTCGATGTCGATGAAAGCGTGGTGTCGTCCAGCATGGCGCAGATCCTTCCAGAGGTGGTGAACCAGCTGACGCCCGACGGCAATGTGCCCGACGATTCCGACGATGTGCTGGGTCAGGGGCTGCGCTCGCTGGAGCTTTTTTTGAACAGCTCCGAGGCCCGTTAGCGGCCGGTCGGCCTGCACAGGCAATGGCTGCCGCTGCTGCATGCGTTGCAATGGCTGGCTCGCCGGTCCTGCGGTTAGCGACTTCGCTGCATTCGCTATAAAAAAGCTAGCTTCTAACGCCCGATTTTATTGGGCTGGAATCGGTTTTTGTTGTGAATAGACGGGCTGAATCCAGGTTTGCCGGGCAAGCAAGACCCGGGCAAGCCACGGCCTCACAGCACCTCGTTGATCATGTAAAACGCGTTGTCTTTGAACTTGTGCCAGAGCCCGCGGTTTTGCCAGGCTTTCAGTTCAATTTCCTTGCAGCGCGGCGCGTACTTTTCAAACACCGCGTCAAGCTGCCCGGCCAGCGCGGCATCGTGAATGCCCAGCGTGATCTCGTCGTTGGTGTCGAACGAGCGGTCGTCGAAGTTGCTCGAACCAATCGCGCTCCAGACGCCGTCAATCGTCATCACCTTCTGGTGCAGCAGCGTGTGCGGGTACTCGAACAGCCGCACGCCGCACTTGAGCAGCTTCTCGAAATTGCGGTGGCCGGCGTGCTGAACCATCGGGTTGTCCGAGCCGCCGGTCGAAGGCATCATCACCCGCACATCGACGCCGCGCTGGACCGCCGCACCCAGCGCGTCGATGGCTTCGGGCTCCGGGATGAAATACGGGTTTTGAATCCAGATGCGCTTTTTGGCGACGCAGATCACCGTGTGGTGAAGGATTTTTACCGCCGGGGCTGAGCCTTCGGGCTTGGCGTAAGCGGCGTGAATCGTCACCTCGCCTGCGGGCGCCAGTTCGGGGAACACCGCGTTGCCCAGAAACAGCTCGCCGGTCTGGCCGCCCCAGTTCTCGCTGAAGGCCGCCTGCACGCTGTGCACGATGGGGCCGCGCAGCCGCACGCTGAGGTCGGCAAAGTGCTGGCCGTCTTCGGCGTCGCCCAGCCAGCTGTCCACGATGCAATGGCCGCCAACGAAGGCTTCGCGGCCGTCGATAACGACCAGCTTGCGGTGGTCCCGATCGTTCATCACGCCGATGTTGTAGATGCTTTTTTTGTGAAAGAAAACGACCCTGCAGCCGGCCGCCTCCATCAGCTGGCGCTCGCCCTTGCCGATTTTTTTGGAGCCGGTCGCATCTAGCAGCACCCGCACTTTTTTGCCGGCTTGTGCCCGCTCGGCCAGGGCCTCGGCCATGCGCTGGCCGAGCTGGCCTTCCTGCCACAAAAAAGTTTCGAAATGCACCGACTTTTCTGCGTTGGCGATGGCCGCGATCAGCACGTCAAAAAAAGCGCCGTTGTGCAGCAGTTCGACCGAATTTCCGGCCACCGCAGTGCCCAGCGTCAGCCCGGCCAGTGACGGCACCAGGTCGCCGATGGAGTCGCCGCTTTCGATCTTCAGCTTGGGGCTGCGGTGGCGTTTGATGGACCAGATCACCAGCAGCAGCAGGGCGATGATGCCGATGAACACCAGCGTGGGGGCCAGCGTCAGCCAGTCGGCCAGAGCTGCCATCGTCAGCCGGCTTTCGCTGCAGCGGCCGTGCGCAGCGCCAGCCATGCGATTAAAGCCAGCAGCAGCGCCTGTAGCGGCATGCGCAGCACCAGCGCCCAGTACGGCACCGACGCAAACAGTTCGGGCTGCTGCAGCATGTAAATGTGGGCCGGCGTAACGGCCAGCGTCAGCGCAAACAGGCCCCACGCGGCGGCACGCCGGCTCGGTAACCAGAGCAGGCCGGCCGCGCCGAGGAGCTCGAATCCGCCACTGACCAGCACGGCAGCGCGCGGCCAGGGGATGTGGGCCGGCACGATGCGCATTTCAAGCTCGGTGAAAAAGAAGTGCGCCAGGCCGCCGACGAAGAACCACACAAACACGAACCCCAGCGCTAAGCGGTACCGGGCGCTGCGCGGGCCTTGCATGTTCAGACCGGCGGCGCGGCCGGGTAAAGGGCGCGAAACAGCTCGCGCACCATCGACCCCAGCTCGGCGGCCAGCGCTTCGCCAGCGTGCGGCATGGCCGGGTTGCGGGCACCGGCCCAGAAAGCGGCGAGCTTGCCGGTGCGCGGGGCAACGATGGCCGCAGTGTGGATGGGCCATGCGTCGGCCTGGTCGGAAAGCTCCGGGAAGAGCGCGCGGCATTCGGCATGCACCACGGCCAGGTAGCGCAGCAGCGCAACCTGGACCAGCGCATGCAGCATGTCGTCGCTCAGTTGCACCGTGGCCGCGCCGCTTGGGCTGGAGCGGTTCTTCCAGGCGGCACCGGCCAGTGCCGCGCCGCCGCCGACCAGCGCGCCCAGCGCGGCCGCTGCGCCCAGGGTCAGGCCGCCGGTCACCAGATCGACCGAGGCGCCGGTCGCGGCACCCGTTGCTGCTCCGGCCATGCCGGCTTCGCGGGGGCTGACCGGCGCGCTGTGCTCAAAGTTGCCGGTGAAGGTGTTCTCAAGCGGCGTAGCGGCTGCGTCGTCCAGGGCGTGCAGTTGCAGCAGCGTGGCCTGGGTGTGCATCGCCGCCGCCTGAAGGCGCTCGACCAGCGCGGCCGAGGCTTGCCTGCGTGCCAGCGCGTCGGCCTCGCGGTCGGCGGATTTGATAAGCCGCGTGACCGACGGCGGAGCCGCCCGTACCGCCTCGACTTCGCGGGCGCCTTCAAGCAGCTGGTTGGCAATGGCCTCCACCGAGCGCGCCAGGCGCTCCCGGTTGCGCAGTCGGCGAGCCTCCACCAAGCGGGCAAAACCGTCTCGTTTGGGTGCGGGCAGGCAGCGGCCCATGGCCTCGAAAAGCACCGGCTGTTGCACCCAGCAGCGCGCCACGCTGCCGAGGTCGAGGATTTCTGCGTCCAGGCCCGATGCAGCCGCCGTGCTGCGGCAGCGGGCCAGCTGGGCAGCATGGGCCGCCGCATCGCCGGTAGCGCCTCTGTCGGCGCCCAGCAAAAGCAGCACCGGCCGTGCAAGTTGGTGCAGCAGCGGCGCAGCGGCCTGGAGCGCGTCGGCGCTGCGCACCAGCTGCACGACTGCGTCGGCGGCGTCGGCCGGGGTGCGCAGCGCGCCTTGCACTGGCCTGGCTGAGGCGGCAAGCGGGCCGACTCCCAGCCTGGCCAGCGCCTGCGCCGCCCAGGTAGGCCTGGCTGGAGCCGTCAAGGCGGATTGGGACGCGGAGGAGGAGACGGAGGAGGACGATGAGGGGAGTGCGAACGCTGGGGAGGGCGCGGAACCGGACGAGTTCGGCGCCACACTGCCGCGCGGCTGCGTGATACGCAGCGCGGTAAGCGATTCGCCGGTGCTGGCCCGAAGCAGCGTCGGAGCCGGGCCGGGCAACAGCTCGGGGCCGATGTCGCGCTCGCTGGCGCGCGGCAGCAGCACCCGCAGCAGCGCCAGGTGGTCTTCGTCGCTTTGCGCCATCACGCCGAGCTGAATGTGCGTCGGGTTGGCCAGCGCCAGCAACCGGCGGTAATACGGCGTATCCAGGCTGAGCACGATGCGCCTGGCGAGCCGCGCTTCACGCCAGCGCGCCACCAAAGCCAGCAGCAGGCGCGGTGCAATCACCACCAGCGCCAGCAAGCTGGCATACAGATAGACCCAACGCGCACCGCTGAAGCCGCTGCCGGTGTTCGGGCTGGCGCTTTGGCCAGAGTCGGTGAAGCGCAGCGCGGCAATGTCCTGAACCGAGAAGGGCTCAAACGGCAACAGCGCCAGTGCCGGCAGCAGCAGTACCCGCAAAATGGCCTGAACCTGTTCGGCATTCAGAAAAGTGCTTTCCCAGCCTACGCGGTATTCGACCACCAGCCCACGGGTGAACAGCGACAACACCACGCCCAGCGCCCAGCCCGCCGCCGCCAGGTGCAGCACCCGGCTGATGCGCTGGGCTTGCAGCTTTGACGTGGCGTCATGCCAGGTGCCGGAGAACCGCGCGACGACGCTGCCCTGCAGCGCATCGAGTCGGGGGTGCCAGGCGGCGAAACGACGGGTCAGGTCGGCCAGCGGCGACATCCGCCCGTCGGTCGGCCCGGTTGGCCGCGCAAAAACGCCGACCAGCAGCAATGCATAGACCACGAGGTTCCAGCCGAGGATGGTCAAAAGCGGCAGCGACAGCAGGTCCACCCGGTGCGGGTTGGCAATGCGGTCGGTGAGCGCGCCAATCAGCACCGCCGCCAGCGGCGCGGCCACAGCCAGCCACTGCGTGCCGGTGCGGCCCATTGCCAGTGCGGCAAGCGCCGGGCTGCGGTTGCCGACGACGCGCAGCACCTGTTCGGCCCGTGCGCCTAAAAAGGCTGCGACCCGCTCCGGGTTGGCATCAGGGCCGGGCCGGGCCGACTGCATGGCCTGGCTGTCTATGGCGGCCCGCTCGACCTGGCTGAGCAGCTTGCCATCGGCGTCGCTGGACTCGACCGCCTGAGCCAGCGTCAGCCTGCGCGCCTCGGGCTCACTTATCTCGATGCGCTTGGGGCCCTGGCTCATCTGGCCGATTATGCAGAGCCGGGCCATCGGACGCATGCTGCGCAGGGCGCCCCGGCCCTGCGCAAGGCTCAGGCGCGCATCAAAACCCGACGCTTTGGCCTTCGCCGATGCAACGATGCAGACCCTGCTGCCGGCTATTGCCGCCCGAAATTCGGCGAGCGTGTCTTTGGCCAGCGGATTCGAGTTGTCGTGCGTCGGCAGCACGTCAGCACGGCGGCCCGGTCGATCCAGGTGCGCGCACCAAGTCGGGCTTGTAGTGCTGGGCGTTGAATTTCATGTCGCCGGACAGGCCGGGGTCGGCCGCGTGCCAGATCGTGAAGCGGGATGACGGAAAAATGCCTGTGGCTGCGAAATCCGCCTTCCAGCCCATCCCGATCCGGCCGCTGCGGACTCGCCACAGTTATGCAGAGCGCCTTTAAACTGCTTTGATGAATCCGGCTTTTCAACGTCTGGCGGCTTTGATTGCGGCGCGCCTGCGCTGGCTGGCTGCGGCGGCGCGGCAGCACTGGGTCTGGACGCTGCTGGCGCTGCCGGCGATAGCGCTGCTTTATGTGCTGGTGCTGATTCCGTTCACGCCCGGCGTCGGCGAGCTGCGCAAGGCGCGGCTGGAAACGCCTTCGGTGCTGCTGGCATCCGACGGCAGCTTGCTGGCCGAATACCGGCGCGTCAACCGCAAGTGGGTGGGCCTGGAGCGCATATCGCCCAATGTGATCCATGCGCTGATATCCACCGAAGACCACCGTTTCTACCAGCACCACGGCATCGACCTGCGGCGCACGGCGGGGGCTGCGATTGCGACGCTGTCGGGCGACCGGCAGGGCGGCTCGACCCTCACGCAGCAGCTCGCGCGCAACCTCTACCCCGAGGAAATCGGCCGGGCCAACAGCATCACGCGCAAGCTGAAGGAGGCCATCACGGCGCTGAAGATCGAGGCGGTGTATTCAAAGGACGAGATCCTCGAGACCTACCTGAACACCGTGCCTTTTTTGTACAACGCGTTCGGCATCGAGATGGCGGCGCGCACCTATTTCGACAAGTCGGCCGACCAGCTCGACGAGCTGGAGAGCGCCACGCTGATCGGCATGCTCAAGGGCACCAGCTACTACAACCCGGTGCTGAACCCGGAGCGCGCCGTGCGGCGCCGCAACCTGGTGCTGGCGCAAATGGTGCGGCACGGCAAGCTGGATGCCGGCCGCCTGGACGCACTGGCCAAGCGGCCGCTGAAGCTTGATTTCGAGCGCCAGACCGAGCCGCTCGGCCCGGCGCCGCACGTCGCCCAGTACCTGCGCAAATGGCTGATCGAATGGGCCGACCGGCGCGGCTTCGACGTTCATGCCGACGGCCTGCGGGTGGTGACGACGCTGGACGTCAAGATCCAGAATGCGGCGAATCTGGCAGTAACCCGGCAACTGACGCAATTACAGACGCTGGCCGACCGGCGCCGCAAGGCCGGGCAGGAGCGCGCCGTGCTGCAGGCCGGGTTTGTGGCGCTGGACCCGCGCAGCGGCGCGATTCGCGCGTGGGTCGGCAGCCGCGATTTTGCGCAGGAGCAGTTCGACCATGTCAGCCAGGCGCGGCGCCAGCCCGGCTCCACCTTCAAGCCCTTCGTCTATGGCGCGGCCTTCATGCAGGGCTTCAGTCCGGCAGACACGCTGTTTGATGACCCGGTCAGCATCCGGGCGGCCAACGGCAGCGTCTGGGCGCCCACCGACGCAACGCCGCCGAGCTACCAGCCGACCAGCCTGGCCGATGGGCTGGCGTATTCCAAAAACACCATCACCGCCCAGCTGATGCAGCAAGTCGGGCCGGCCCGCGTCGGCCAACTGGCCCAGGCGCTCGGCGTGCGGCAAAGCAAGCTCGACCTGGTGCCGTCGCTGGCCCTCGGCACCAGCCCGGTCACGCTGCTGGAAATGGTCACCGCCTACGGTGCGATTGCCAACGCCGGCAACTACCGGCAGCCGTCACTGGTGCTGCGGGTCGAGAACCGCAGCGGCCAGTTGCTCGAACGTTTTGAGAGCGCCAGCGAGCGCGAGCCGGCCATGCCACGCGCCGATGCCTTGACCCTGGTCAACGCGATGCGCGGCGTGATCGACGTCGGCACCGGCACGGCGATCCGCCAGCGTTACGGCATTCAGGCCGACGTGGCCGGCAAGACCGGCACCACACAAGACAACACCGACGGCTGGTTCATCATGATGAATCCGCAGCTGGTGGCCGGGGCGCGGGTCGGCTTCAACGACAACAGCGTGACCATGGGCGACTGGGGGCAGGGCGCACGCAGCGCACTGCCTATGGTGGGCGAGGTGTTTCAGCAGGCGTTTCGCAGCCGCTGGCTGGACGTGAAAGCCGAATTCGCGATCCCCCGCCCAAGGCCGGCGCCGCCACCCGTGCCGCAAGACGACGCGCGGCGCATGGAGCCGCTGTTCGAGGCCGTCAACGGGCTGTTTGGCCGCATCCTGCGGGGTCTCAAGGGCAATTGAGTCGCTATTAAAAAAGTAGCTGTCTGCGCCCGTATTTATTAGGCTGAATGGTGTTTTGACTGTTAATCACGGCAGAAGAGCCGCTGGCGGGCATCAGCCGCCCGGCTGCGACACCAGTACCGGCTGGGCGCGGTACATCTCCGGCATCAGGGTTTTCAGCGCGGCGATTTTGGGCTGGTCGAAGCGCACGATGTAGGGCGACCTTGGGTGGCGCGTCGCGTAGTCCTGATGCGCGTCCTCGGCCCGATAGAAGGCGAGCGGTGGAGCCAGCGGCGTCAGCTCGGTCACGATCTTGCGCGGGAACAGCTTCGCCGCGTCGAGTTGCGCGATGTAGCGCTCGGCAATCTGCTTTTGTCCGGCATCGACATAAAACACCGCCGAGCGGTATTGCGTGCCGGTATCCGGCCCCTGGCGGTTCAACTGGGTCGGGTCGTGGGCCACCGAAAAATAGATCTGAAGCAGCCTGCCGTAGGAAATCACATGGGGGTCGTAGGTGACCTGCACCGCTTCGGCATGGCCGGTGCGGCCCGAGCCAATACGCGCGTAGTTGGCGTTTTCCCGGCTGCCGCCCGCGTAGCCCGACACCGCATTGAGTACGCCTTGCGTGTGCTGGAACACCGCTTGCACGCCCCAGAAGCAGCCTCCGGCAAAGACCGCAGTCTCGCGCCCGGCTGGCCCGCCAGCGGGTGCATCCTGCGCCGGTGCGGGCAGCCGAGTAGCCTGCTCGGTGGCAGCGCTGCTGCCCAGAAACACCCAGACAGCCAGCCCCAGCGCGCCGGTTGCGAACCAGATCCGGCCCATGCTCAGGCCACCGTAAAGGTCAGCGCGGCGCCATTGATGCAGTAGCGCAGTCGCGTCGGCGGTGGCCCGTCGTTGAACACATGGCCGAGATGCCCGCCGCATTGACCGCACAGCACTTCGGTGCGCTTCATCAACAAGGTGGTGTCGGTGTCCTCGACGACGGCGCCCGCCACCGGTTGCCAGAAGCTGGGCCAGCCGGTGCCGCTTTCGAACTTGGTGGCCGACGGGAACAGCGGCAGTGCGCAGCCGGCGCAGCTAAAGACGCCGGTGCGCTTCTCCCTGTTCAGCGGGCTGGAGCCCGGCCTTTCGGTCCCGGCCTGGCGCAGCACGTAATAAGCCTCTGGCTTCAGGCGCTGCTTCCATTCGGCCGGGGTTTGAGTGAACGCATAGGACCGGGCTTGCGGCGACTGGCCTGGCGCGGACGCGCCGGCCGGCCCGCGCAGGCCCGCGACGACGCTGGTCAGCGTCGCGGTGAGGGCACTGAGGCCCAGCACGGAGAAAAGGGTATTGCGTCGGCTCATCATGTTTCGTCCTTTGGCTAGGCACCATTGTGGTCATGCCATCGGTCGGCGCTGGGGCCAGGTTCTTGCAGTCTCTAGCGCAGAAGGGTCATAGCCTGCGCTGGTTAAGGGCGCCTGCGTCGGTGCGTCGCCGTGTCGCGGTGGTCGGAATGCTGAGCCTGCTGCTGGCCGCCTGTGGCAATGCACCGGAAGATTCGGCGGCCGACTCAGTCAGGCAGCGACTCGAAGGGCAATGGCTCAGGGATTACCGGCAGGACGACGCAGAGGTCCGGCGGTGGTTGACGCTGCAGGCTGATGGCCGGTTCTTTGAACGGGCGAAGGTGTTCCATGCGGACGGCGCGATCACCGAGCATGCACACGAAGGTCAATGGGTTTTCGACGGGACCAATTTGAAGCGCAAGTACCGCAGTTTCGACGGCAAGAAGCCGTCGGCTCCCACGCTGCCTTACATCACGCATCAGATCCGCTTCGAATCGCGCCACGAGTTCGTCGGCACCGACAACCTGCGCAGGCGCGAGGTGCGTTATCACCGGGTGCGGGAAGGTTTGCCGGCGCTTTTGCGCTAAGCTCCCCCGGACCGCGATTCGCCCCGCCTGCGATGCCACCGGGCGGCACCGGCTTCCAGCAAAACCGCAGCCCAGGCTGTCGGCTGGTGCCATCGGAATTCTTCTCCTGCAACCCATCCCTCCACCGATGACCCAGGGCTTCGCCACTGTCTCTCCGGCCCTGCGCCGCTCGATTCTGCTGCTGTCCTTTGCCACCTTCGCCAGCATGGCCGCGCAGCGCATCTGCGACGCGATGCTGCCCGAGCTGTCCCGCGCATTTTCGGTCAGCCTGGCCGAGGCGGCGCGCGTCGTGTCGGTGTTTGCGGTGGCCTATGCCTTGTCGCAAATCGTGTGGGGACCGCTCGGCGACCGGCTTGGCAAATTCGGGGTCGTCACATTCGGCACGCTGGCGTGTGCTGGCGGCTGCGTGCTGGCGGCTTTCGCAGCCAGCCTTGACATGCTGCTGCTGGCGCGCATTTTGACTGCGCTGGGTGCGGCGACCATCATTCCGCTATCAATGGCCTGGATTGGCGACGAGGTGGCCTACGAGATGCGGCAGGAAACGCTGGCGCGCGTCGGACTCGGCACCACGCTGGGCATCGTCGGCGGGCAACTGTTCGGCGGCCTGCTGTCCGATACGCTGGGCTGGCGCTGGGCCTTCGGCTTTCTGGCGCTGTTGTTCGGCGTGGTCGGCGCGTTGCTGGCGACCGACTGGCGCAGGCATCCGGCCGCAGCACGGTCGGCAGAGGGCGCGTCGGGCGAGCGTCCCGGCTTCGTCGCGCAGGCCTTGCAGATCGTGACCGGACCGTGGTCACGCGTCGTGCTGGCGGTGGCGCTGGTCGAAGGTGCGGCGGGCTTCGGCGTGCTGGCACTATGGGCGGCGCATCTGAACAGCACACTGGCGCTGTCGCTGACCGCGTCTGGCGCCATCGTCGCGCTGTTCGGGCCGGGCGGCATGCTGTACATGGCAGTGGCGCGCCAGCTGATCCGGCGCTGGGGCGAGCGTGGGCTGGTGCAGTGGGGCGGTGGGCTTTTCGCCGTGTCAACGGCCGTGGTCGGGCTGACGCCGGCATGGGGACCGGCGGTGCCGGCCAGTCTGCTCGCCGGGTTCGGCTTTTTTATGTTCCACAACACCATGCAGGCGCATGTCACGCAGATGGCACCCGACGCACGCGGCACCGGGGTCTCGCTGTTTGCGTCGGCACTTTTTCTGGGGCAGTCGGTGGGTGTGGTGCTGGCCGCAGAGTCGATCAACCGCATCGGTTCCAGCGCCGTGATCGTTTTGGCGGCGGCGCTCTTTTTTGGTTTGGCGCTGTTCTTTGCCGGGGCGCTTGGCCGGCGGCAGCGTGATAAAACCGAGGTTGCGGGCTGAACTCCCACCAGCGCTTTTTAAAATTCCCAACCCCCCAGGAGCCATGTCGATGATCACCCTTTACGGCTTTCCAATCTCGAACTACTACAACAAGGTCAAGCTGGCGCTGCTTGAAAAAAACGCCCCCTTCACCGAGGCCCACCTTACGCCCAAAGACGTCGACGCGGCAGCCCTCGCCATGTCGCCGCTGGGCAAGATCCCGTTCATCCGCACGCCGCAGGGCGCGCTGTGCGAGAGCCAGGCCATCATGGAATACATCGACGCCACTTTTCCGGAACCGCCGCTGATGCCGGCCGACCCGTTTGCCGCCGCGAAGGTGCGCGAGCTGATCGCCTTTATCGACCTGCACATTGAGCTGGTGGCCCGCGAGCTGTATGGCCAGGCCTTTTTCGGCGGCAGCCCCACCAGTGAGAGCTCGCAGGCGCGCGTGAAAAACCAGCTGACCAAAAATATCGCGGCATTCAAGGGTCTGGCGAAGTTCGCCCCCTATGTAGCGGGCGACACCTTCACGCAGGCCGATTGCTCGGCCTTTGCCAGCTTGCCGGTGATCGGCATGGCCACCAAGGCGGTCTTTGGCGAAGACCTGTTGCTGGCGGCCGGAATCGACTGCAAACCCTATCTCAAGATGATCGGCGAACGGCCTGCAGCGCAAAAAGTGCTGGCCGACCGCAAGGCGGAGCTGGCCAAAAGCCGGGCCTGATCCGGCTTGAGCGCCATTTGCCCGGCCCGCGCCAGGCTGACGTTCAGGGCGGTTCCGACGAGTCTCTTAACGCGTGCACCCGGGTCCACCTGAGCCGGGTGACGGGCGCCGGTTGGACAGTTGAAGTGAGTCATAAAAATCGGCTTTTATGGGCTTTTATGGGCTTTTATGGGCTTTAATCGGCTTTTAACCAACATATTCGGGCGCCAATAGCTCCTAAAAAAATAGCGACAGCACCCTCCGATGGCTGCCGTAGAGTGTCGGAGAACAAGAACCGGTGCAGAACCCCGGCGTCGGCGGCTGAAAACCCGGGACGCTGCGGCGAGCGGCCAGGCCGGGCTTGTCGAAGCCGACCCCCGCACAAGGAAACCCTTAGGGACCCTCTGCATAACTCGGGCGGCGCTGTGGCACGCGGATCGGGGTGGGCCGCAAGCCGTCTTTTTGCAGCCAATAGCCCCGCTATTGGCAAGAAAAACCACGCAGCGGACAGCCCGAGCCCGCGTGATCACAGCCTGCAGGAAGTTATGCAGAGGGTTGTTAGAGCAGCGTAGGGGCAGAGGGTCCCCTGCGCGCGCTGATGAGGCTGCCTGTGACGACGCCGGTGCTGGCGGCCGGGTTGGGGCAGTCTGCGGCTTTTGTGCTGCTGCCAGCATCGGAGCGACTGGTTGCAAAAAGGCGCCCCGCAGCCCATCCCCTGGCCAATCGCGCCTTCTTCCACCGGGCGGCGTGTCAGAGGCCCAGTTGCTCAAGCACCCGTATCGCGGCATAAGCATCGTTGGCCGCATAGACCTTCTGCGCATCAGACAGCGTCGGGTTGGCCCAGTTCGAGGTGGCGACCTTTTTCGATTTGATAAAGCGCCGGTTGAACACCACCGCGACCGCTCCGCGCACCCCCATGTCTTTGCGGTAGCCGCGCTCCCGGAAGACCTCATTCAGGTCGAGCACGCCCTGCAAATCGACGCCGAGCTTGCTGACGATGCGGCGCCGGTCGTCGCCGAGTCCGAAGCCGGCTTTCACCAGCGCCGGCGACTCAAGCAGACGGGCAACGGCAGCGCGGCAGGCGGCGTCCTCAAGCTGAAATATCCAGGCCCTGTCACGGGTTGACAACTGCACGATGTGCGGCCCGTCCGAGGCTTCGTTTCTGGCGAAGGTGGGCTTGGACTCGGTATCGAAGCCAAGCGCGCGCTCGCCTGCCAGTTCCGAAAGCGCCCGGGCAGCCTGTCCGGGCGTCGCGACCAGTTCTATGGCGTCCAGTTCCAGACGATCAAATGGGCCAAGTAGCGCAATCTGGTCCTTGTCGGGCGTCGGAAGTCGTTCAGTCATAAGGCTTTGGAAGTGGATGCTCTCAGCCCGATACGTCGCCCTGAAGAGTGGGGCCAGCTTAGCGCAGGCCGGAGCCGGAGGCGAAGAGAAAGACTCCCGTACGGGTCGGTCTCTGCATTTTCGGTATTTTTTACGCGCGCAGCGGGTTTGCCAAGGCGTCATCTTTCCCTTGTAGCAAAGCCGCCTTGAGGCTACGATCATTCAGGAAATTGAGATTTATTCTGCCTGTCGGCTGCCGTAGCGGGCGCTGGCGCTGAGCCGGTTTGAACCAACCGGCACGCTCGACGTCCGCATTCCGAAATCACCTTTTGCGCCCCGCTGCCCGGGGCGGCGCCGATATCAAATCACCCCACATCACTGATATATGCCCCAACTCATTACCACAGTCGAAGGCGTCGAAATCATGCGCTTGGATCTGAAGAAGCCCCGGACCACGCTGGGCCGCAAGCGGCACAACGACATCTTTCTAGACAACAGGGTGGTCAGCGGTGAACATTGCGTGTTCGAGCTCGATGAATCCTGCGAGGTTTACGTCGAAGATCTCGGCAGCACCAACGGCACCCATCTCAACGGCAGACTGATGCACTCGCGCGAGCGGATGCGCGACAAGGACGCCATCAGCATAGGCAACTTCCAGGTTCAGTACGTCGCGGGGCTGGAGGCCAAACCGCGGGTTTCGCGCGACGACACGAAAACCCTGCCGCTCAACTCGATGGGTTTCCCAAGCACCAGCAGCGTCAGGCAGGCCGCGCTGAGGGTGCTCAATGGCACATCGGTCGGGCTTGATGTTCCCATCACCAAGACCGTCACAACCTTCGGCCAACCCGGCACAGCGGTGATGTCGATATCGCATCGGCGGGACGGCTACTACGCGGGCTGCATGGGGGACTGTGTGCCGGTGCTGATGAACGGCGTGCCACTTGGCAACGAAACCCGGCAACTTGCGCACGGCGACGTGCTCGATCTGTCCGGAACGCAGATGGAATTTCGCTCCGCGGGATTGTGACCGTCTGTGGCCTGAGCCTGATGGCGCGCTGGTCCGCCTGCGTCGCACGCCGATTTTTTAAATGACCTTGATTTCCTCAAGCGCCAGTCGGCTGGTCTATACAACCGAAGGCGGCAGGGCCTGTCCGCGCTGCCGCAGGCCGGTTGCCGCCTGCACCTGCAGCCAGGCGGCACCGCCGCACGCCGCTGGCCCGGTCAGGGTGCTGCTGCAAAGCAAAGGGCGTGGCGGAAAAAGCGTGACGCTGGTGCAGGGGCTGCCGCTCGTTGGCGAGGCCCTGAACGCACTGGCGAGGCAACTGCGCACGGCTTGCGGCTCGGGCGGAACCGTCAAGGCCGGTGTGGTCGAGGTTCAGGGCGACCATTGCGAAAGAGTACTTGCCGAGCTGCAGCGTGTCGGCTATCGCGCCAAACGTGCAGGCGGGTAGATAGCCCGGCTTGCCATCCGCGCCCCCGCAGGGCCGGGACCACCGCAATGCGGCGCGGCGCTGCCCGAGCCGATCACGCGCTGCGCAAGCGTGTGTTGAAAAACGCCAGCGTTCTCTCCCAGGCGAGCTTCGCGGCAGCGCCGTCGTAACGCGGCGTCGTGTCGTTGTTGAAGCCGTGTTGGGTGCCCGAATACTGGTGCGCGGTGTAGCTTGCTCCGGCAGCCTTCAGCGCTGCTTCATAAGCCGGCCAGGCCGCGTTGATGCGCTCATCGACCGCCGCAAAGTGAATCAGCAGCGGCGTCTTGACCTTTGCTGCGTCCTCAAGAGCAGGGTGGTTGCCGTAAAACGGTACCGCCGCATGGAGCTCCGGCAGGCGGGTTGTCAGCGTGTGCGCCATGCCGCCACCGTAGCAGAAACCGACCACGCCCATCTTGCCGCTGAAGTCGTCGCGGGACTTTAAGTAGGTGGTCGCCGCTACAAAGTCTTCGACGCATTTTTTCTGATCCAGCTTCGCAAACAGCTCGCGGGCTTTGTCTTCGTCGCCCGGGTAGCCGCCCAGCGGGGTAAGCGCATCGGGCGCGAAAGCGATGAAATTGTCGAGTGCCAGCCGGCGAGTGATGTCTTCGATGTGCGGATTAAGACCGCGATTTTCATGAATGACCAGTACCGCCGGGAGCTTGCCGGCCGCGTTGGCCGGCTTCGCCAAGTAGCCCTTCACGCTGCCGCTGCCGCCTGTCGAGGGGTAACTGAGCGTTTGCGTTGCGATGCGCCGGTCGTCTTTGGCGATCTGCTGGCCGGCCGCGAAATTCGGGCTCAGTGCCGCAAGTAGCGCGCCAGCGGTCATGCCGGCGGTGACGAATTTTTGCGCTCCATCGAGAAAGCCGCGCCGGTCGATCGTGCCATGGACATAAGCGTCGAAAAGAATCAGCAGGTCTTGGTCGAAGTCCTGGGCGCTCTTACGGGTCATAGGACTCTCCGTTGAGAAAATCCAAGCATAGCGCTGGCGGTCAAAAAACGCAGACGACAATTCGGATTGGCCGCGTTTCCACGATACCGAACCCCATGAGCCGTCTTGCCAGCACCCGTCTGAAAATTTATCGAACCGTGGCGCGCCAACTGCACGGCCTGGTGCCGTGCTGGGTTTGCGGTCTGCATGTGCCGCCAGAGGCGTCCACGTTAGAACACATTCGCCCGCTCAGCGAGGGCGGCAACAGCCACCAGGACAATCTCGCGATCAGCCACGCCGCTTGCAACCAGCAGCGGCATGCGGTTCAGGCGCGCGCCGCCTGATCCACCGCCAGCGCGTCGTCCTCGTCGTCGGCGACCAGAAAACCACCGCTCTGGTGCGCCCAAAGCCGCGCATACAACCCGCCCTGCGCGAGCAGCGAGCGGTGGTCGCCTTCCTCGACGATACCGCCTTCGTCGAGCACGATCAGCCGGTCCATCGCCGCGATGGTGGACAGCCGGTGCGCAATCGCGATCACCGTCTTGCCCTTCATCAGCTCGTTCAGGCTGGTCTGAATGGCGAGCTCGACTTCAGAATCGAGCGCGCTGGTGGCTTCGTCGAGCAGCAGGATAGGCGCGTCCTTCAGCATCACACGCGCAATCGCGATGCGCTGGCGCTGGCCACCCGAGAGCTTGACGCCGCGCTCGCCGACATGCGCGTCGTAGCCGCTGCGCCCGCCCGGGTCGGTCAGATCGGCAATGAAGCCGTCGGCCCTGGCGCGCCGCGCGGCCTGCTCGATCAGGGCCTGGGTCGCATCGGGCCGGCTGTAGGCGATGTTGTCCCGCACCGAGCGGTGCAGCAGCGACGTGTCCTGCGTCACCATGCCGATCTGGCGACGCAGGCTTTCCTGCGTGGAATTGGCGATGTTCTGCCCGTCTATCGAGATCTGCCCGCCGTCCAGGTCGTAAAAGCGCAGCAGCAGATTGACCAGTGTTGATTTGCCGGCGCCAGAACGGCCGATCAGCCCGATTTTTTCGCCGGGGCGAACCCGCAGCGTCAGCCCGGAAATCACGCTCCGCCCGTTCCCGTAGCCGAAGTCGATCTGCTCGAAGCAGACTTCGCCGCGCGGCACCTGCAGCGTACGCGCTTGCGGCGCATCGACGATTAGCCGCGGCCGGGTCAGCGTGTTGATGCCGTCCTGCACCGTACCGCCGTTTTCGAAAAGGCCGGTCATCTCCCACATGATCCAGTGCGACATGCCCTGCAGGCGCAGCGCCATCGCCGTAGCGGCCGCCACCGCTCCCGCGCCAACCTGACCTGCGTTCCATAGCCACAGCGCCATGCCGGCCATACCCAGCAACAGCCCCACGCTGAGCGTCTGGTTTACCGTTTCGAAGCTGCTGACCAGCCGCATGTGCCGGTAGCCGATGGCTTTAAATTCTTCCATCGCCGAGCGTGCAAACGCGGCCTCGCGCCGGGTGTGCGAAAACAGCTTGACGGTCGAGATGTTGTTGTAGGCGTCGGTGATCCGGCCGACCATCAGCGAGCGCGCATCGGCCTGGGTCTTGCCTACCTTGCCCAGCCGGGGCACGAAGTAAGCCAGTGCCAGCAGATAGCACGCGAACCAGCCGAGGAAAGGCAGCATCAAGCGCGTATCGGCCGCCCCGGCCAGGATAGTGATGGTGATGACATAGACCAGCATGGTCACCAGCACGTTGGCCAGCACAAACAGTGTGTCGCGCACGGCGATTGCGGTCTGCATGACCTTGGTGGTCAGCCGGCCGGCGAACTCGTCCTGATAGAAGGTCATGCTCTGGCCCAGCATCAGCCGATGAAACTTCCAGCGCAGACGCATCGGGAAGTTGATGGCCAGCGTCTGGTGCTTGACGATGGTTTGCAACGCGACCGCCGCGATGCTGGCAAGCAGGGCGATCGCCAGCACGGCCAGCGTGCTGCCGTGGTCCTGCCACAGACGGCCCGGCTGCGTGACAGCCAGCCAGTCCACCATCTGGCCCAGCGCGGCGAACAGCAAGGCCTCGAACGCCGCGATGGCCGCCGACAACAGAGCCATCGCC
>JAJAYS010000345.1 GCA_026786065.1 Polaromonas sp. | reverse complement strand
GGACCGTGGCGGTTTCCAGACCAAAGCTGCCGCCATGACACAACTGATCGAACAAAAGGCAGCCCGCAGCGTCGCCATGCGCGGCGAACAGTGACGGCCAGCCGCTGCGCGTTTCGCTGTAAGCGACAACGCTCGAAGTGGCAACGGATGCGTGATGCAGCGGAGAGTGAACGACCCGATGGACCAGACCCAGGGAATGGGCCGCCAGCAAGGCAAACAGCAGAAGGGCCAGCCAGCCGCGTCGTGCTGCCATTTAATTCATGCCCACCGCGTCGCCGAGGCGGTGATACATGCTCTCAGGATAATCAACAAGCACACCGGGGCTCTCAATGCGAGCGGATCATCGTGCCGAAAGCCTGATCGGTCAGGATTTCGAGCAGCAATGCATGCGGCACGCGCCCGTCAATGATGTGGACGGAGTTGACCCCGCTTCGGGCCGCGTCTAGCGCGCCCTCGATCTTCGGCAGCATCCCGCCCGAGATGGTGCCGTCGGCAAACAGCGCGGCGATCTCGCGGGCCGACAGGTTGGTCAGCAGCTCCCCGGCCTTGTTCAGCACACCGCGCGTATTGGTCAACAGCAACAACTTCTCGGCTTTGAGCACCGTCGCCAGCTTGCCGGCAACGACATCGGCGTTGATGTTGTAGCTCTCGTTGTGCTCGCCAAAACCGATCGGGCTGATCACCGGAATGAAGGCGTCGTCTTGCAGCGCCTTGACGACGCTCGGGTCGATGCTTTCGATCTCGCCGACAAAGCCGACGTCGTGCTCCCGCGTTGGGTCGTCCCGGTCCAGCATTTTCAGTTTGCGGGCGCGAATCAGCCCGCCATCGCGTCCGGTCAAACCCACCGCCTTGCCGCCAGCCTGGTTGATCAGCCCGACGATGTCCTGCTGCACCTGGCCGGCCAGCACCCATTCGACGACCTCCATGGTTTCGTCGTCGGTCACGCGCATACCCTGAACGAACTGGCCTTTTTTGCCGAGCCGGTTCAGCGCCGCCTCGATCTGCGGCCCGCCGCCGTGCACCACCACCGGGTTCATGCCGACCAGCTTGAGCAGCACCACGTCTTCAGCAAAGTCGGCCTGAAGCGCGGGGTCGGTCATGGCGTTGCCGCCGTATTTGATGACCATGGTTTTTCCATGGAATTTCCGGATGTAAGGCAGGGCCTGGGCCAGAATTTCGGCCTGTTCACGCGGGCCGACATGCGTCAAATCGGGATCAGCGGAGGGCGGTGTGGTCATGGCAAGTGGGCTGGGTTGAATAAGCGGGCGGCGCCCGAGCGGGGACCGGATCGAATTGTGCGCGAACTTGGCGTCGCCGGTGGCACCGGCCCGGCTACGCCTCGTAGCCTTGCACATGGCGCGACAGCAGCTGCCTGATCGCCGGCACGCCTTGCTGCGCGGCCATGGCCTGCAGCGCGTGCAGCTCCGGCGCCAGCCGCGCCCAGGGCACGGAGTCTTCCCGCGCCTTCATGATGCGCGGATGCGCCGTGGGCTCCGGGTTGTCGCCGATCAACAGCTCCTCATAGAGCTTTTCTCCGGGGCGCAGCCCGGTAATGCTGATGGCAATGTCCCCTTCCGGATGCTCCTCGTCGCGCAGCGACAGCCCTGAAAGCCGCACCATGCGCTCGGCCAGCTCATAAATCTTCACCGGCTCGCCCATGTCCAGCACAAATACCTCGCCGCCTTGCGCCATGGCGCCGGCCTGAAGCACCAGTTGCGCGGCTTCGGGAATGGTCATGAAATAGCGGGTCACGTCCAGATGCGTGACCGTCAGCGGCCCGCCTTCTTCGAGCTGCTTGCGGAAAAGCGGCACCACACTGCCGCTGGAGTCGAGCACGTTGCCGAAGCGGACCGTGGTGAAGCAGGTCCTGTTGACCGGCCCGGCGCCGTAAACGCCAGCCTCGCCGACCGGACCGTCGATGGCGGCAAAGGACGGCGCGCTTTCAGTGGACAGGGCCTGCAACACCAGCTCGGCCATGCGCTTGCTGGCCCCCATGATGTTGGTCGGCCGCACCGCCTTGTCGGTCGATACCAGCACGAAGCGGCCGGTGCCCGCTTCCAGCGCCGCCCGTGCGACGTTCAGCGTGCCAAAAACATTGTTGGCGATGCCTATGCCAGCATTGCTTTCAACCAGCGGTACATGCTTGTAGGCCGCCGCGTGATAAACCAGTGCCGGGCGGTGAGCCTGGAATAGCGCCTGCAGACCCGGATAGCTGCCAACGCTGCCCAGCACCGGCTGCAGCTCGACCGTCAGGCCGAGCGCCGCGCACATCGCTTCCAGCTCGGCATGAATGGTGTAGAGACCAAACTCGTTGTGATCGAACAAAACCAGGTGGCGCGGCCTATGCGTGACGATCTGCCGGCACAGCTCACCGCCTATGCTGCCGCCGGCCCCCGTTACCAGCACCACCTGCCCGGCCAGCGACCGGGCCAGCAGAGCCAGGTCGGGCGGGACGGGATTCCGGCCCAGCAGGTCCTCGACATCCAGCTCGCGGAAATCCCGCACCGTGACCCTGCCACTTGCCAGATCGGCCAGGCCAGGCAGGGTGCGAATATGAACCGGCAAGGACCGCAGCGAATCGATGATGCCGTTGCGGCGCGCGCGGGAAGCGCTCGGCAGCGCCAGCAGGATGTCGGTCACCCCTTGCTGCTCGACGACAGCCGGCACCTGGCCTGCTGCAAAAACCGGCACACCGTTAATGCTGCGCCCGACCTTTGCGGGGTCGTCGTCGATGAAACCGAGCATCACATACTGCCCTGAGATACCCATTGCCGACGCGGTTTGCGCACCGGCCATACCCGCGCCGAATATCAGCAGCCGGCCCTGCAAGCGTTTTGGAACCCCGGCCACGCCAGCCAGCCAGAAACGGGCAATGGCACGGCTGGCGCCAACCAGCAGCAAAAAAACCAGCGGCTGCAATGCGCCAACGGTGCGCGGCACGCCGGGCCACTTCTGCCACAGCAAAATACCGAGAAGCAGCAAGCCGGAAACGCTCACCGCCTTTGCCGTCGCCAGCATGGCGGCCTGTCCGCTGTAACGGAATATGGCGCGGTACAGGCCAAACCGGATGAATATGGGCACCGCCAAAAGTGGCGCCACTGCATACACATACCACTGCAGCCCGCCGGGCCAATGCGGGGTATCCAGCCTTAGTGTGAAGGCGGTCCAGGTGGCAACCAGCGACATGGCGACATCGAATGCGATGACCACCAGCCGCTTGACCACACGGGACCAACCGAGAACATAGTGCCGAGTCCTGTCCGATGCCCGTTCAGACCTTGACGGCAAAGTCTTCTCTTGTCTTGCCCTCAGCGACGAGCGCCGTCAGCCAGCGCGGGCTCAAACCGCGCCCGCTCCAGGTTTCGCCGTTGGGGCCACGGTATTTGGCCGCCACCACTGCACCGGATTTCTGTTTCGCTCCGCCAGCGGCAGCACGTTTGATAGCCGGTTTGGTGCCGGGTTTGGCGCCGCGCTTCGCGCCACGGCCTTTGCCGGTTGCCTGCAAATCCTTGGCGGTAATACCGAAGGCTTGCATGGTGGCCCTGATGTCCTGCACAGTTTTATCGAATTCCTTGTTGCGGATTTCGCTGGCCTGTTTCTGAAGTTGCTCAATCTTGCCCTGAATGTCAATCAAATTGCTCATGTTTCATCCTTTAAAAATTATCAATGCGCGACACCTTTTCGTCCGGCAACCCGAATTGCCGTCAGAGCGATTATTTTAATATCAAGAATGAAACTCCGGTCACGCAGATAAACGGCGTCGAGTTTTACCTTCTCCGGAATCGGTAAATTGTCGCGCCCGTTAATCTGGGCCCATCCCGTCAGGCCGGGTGTCAGTCGATGCACCCCGAGTTGCGTGCGCAAGGCTATCAAATCGTGCTGATTGAAAAGCGCGGGGCGCGGACCGACAAAGCTCATATCGCCACGCAGAATACTCCACAGTTGCGGCAGTTCATCAAGACTGCTTTTTCGTAAAAATCCGCCAATCGGGCTCAAGTACTGGTCCGGGCGCGCCAGCAAATGCGTCGCAACAACCGGGGTGTCGATGCGCATGCTGCGAAACTTCGGCATCTTGAATATGCGGTTGTTGCGTCCGACCCTGTCCGACCAGTACAGCGCGGGGCCGCGCGATGTCAGCCGCACCGCGCAGGCCACCAGTGCGGCCGGGCCGAGCAGCAGCAGGGTCACCAACAATGCCATAGCAAAGTCGAACGCGCGCTTCATTGGCCGGGCAGCCCAGTTACCGCACACTGCAAACCGGCGTCCAGAGATACCGGCGGGGTCCAGCCCAACCTTTGACGGGTGTGTGATATATCGACCTGCAAATTACCGCAAAGTCGATTGATGGCGTTCCTTTTACCCAAAATCGTCCCAGCCATTTTCAGCGCCCATACCGGAATCGGCAGCAATCGCGGCGGCACATTAAGGGCATCGGCCAGCCTCAACACCAGATCGGGGGTCGATAGGTCGTGGCCGTCGCTGACGAGAAAAGTCTGGTTAGCCGCCTGAATATGGGTACTGCAAAGCAGGATTAAATCGACCAGATTGTCGAGGCCGACCAGACTGCGGGTATTGTCAATCGACCCGAATGGCAGCGGCAATCCGCGTTGGACGGCTTGCATCAGCGACAGAAAATTGGCTTTAACGCAAGGGCCGTAAACCAGCGGCGGGCGAATCACGGTGACTTCCAGTCCGGTCGAATCGGCAATTTCCCGAAGTCCGGTCTCTGCCTCGTGTTTGCTCACAGCATAAGCATCCTGCGGCGCCGGCACGTCGGATTCCCGAAAAGGCCGGCCCGGCAACGAATACTCGCCGTTGACCTTGATTGAACTGACGAATACCAGACGTTTGGCGCCCGCCTGCGCCGCCTGGCGGGCCAGATTCAGGGTTCCCGCGGTATTGGTTGCCCTGAATTCGGCTAAAGGGTCGTGCACACGCTGGTGCATCACATGAACCCGCGCCGCCAGATGCAGCACCGTCTGCACGCCCGTCAGCGCCACAGACCAGTCGGTGAATGCATCGCTGTTCCCGACCACGATGGAATTCGCGCCTCTTGCGCGCGTTTTTTCGGCCCGCACCGCTGCCTTAAAAAAATTGCCGCGCCGCCGCAGTTCAGCGCAGAGCGCGCGGCCAACAAAACCGCTGGCCCCGGTAACCAGCAGCGTCATGGCCGGGCGCGCTGGCTGAGTTGCCGATACACGCTAGAAAGAAAGAAGCGCGTCATGCTCGTGAAGTGCCAGACCAGATAACGCGCGCTGCGGTGGCTGCGCCTCTGCGCGCAATGAATCACCTGGGCCTGCGGGCAAACCGCGATCTGATGACCCATCAGGCGAAGGCGGGCGCAAATGTCCACGTCTTCATAGTAAAGAAAATAGCGCTCGTCAAACCCTTTCACCTGCTCGAACGCCTCGCGCGAAAACAGCATGAACATGCCGCCCACCCAGTCGGGATAAAGGGGCTGATCGGAAATAGCATAGTCGGCTCGCAAAGATGGGCCAAACACCCGTCTCGCGATGCGCAGGGGGCTCGGAAATAACCGCGCGCTTTCTTCAGTTCTCCCATCAACACCGACCACGACCGGCGCAACCAGGGCCGCCGCAAGACCATCGAGACACTTGTGCAGTGCGGCAAAGGGATCGGCCGTCAATCGAATGTCGGGATTCAATACGCAAAACAAACGGCCGGCTGATTGCGAAAACGCCTGGTTGTGATTTTCCCCGAATCCGCGTGGCTCGGGGTTCCGGATCAACCTGTTCGGTTGACTGAAATTGGCCCAGTTATCGGGTGGCTCCTCGCCAATATTCAAGGTCAATATCAGCTCAAAGCGCGCGTCGGCGCAGTGCGCCTGGAGGTCCAGCATCAGCATGCCGATCAACTCGCGCTGTCCATGACTGACAACCGAAATCGAAATATCAACAGCCGACCGATCCACTACCGACTCCTTTGTCGTCGAACGGCAATAAGCAGCAAACGGCGCGCAAACTTCAGGCAAGAAAATACGTAGAAACCGGCAAACTGCAGGCCTGACAAACGCCCCGAGCGATACAGACGCCGGTAATTGTTCAATTCGCCCAATTCCATCTGCAAGGTTTGTCCGCTCAGGCCGTCATCGCCGAACGGCCGCTTGTAAAGTGCGACGAGGTCTACCGACAGTTTGACCGCAGGCGCGCCGTCGGCTACTAATTTCATCCACAGCATGTGGTCTTCCATGTGGCGCTGTCCGCTCTCGAATCGATCACCGGCGTTGCGCCTGAGCATGACCGAGGGAGTGACGAACCGGTTAGAAAAAAACATAGGCCATTTTCGTATGGGTTGAGCCGGGCCGGCCGACACCGGCCAGTCGGCCGCGCTTCCCATTTCGAGAATGCGATGCCCGTGGCCGCACAGCACCACGCCGGGGTGGGCCAGCATGAAGTCGGTCTGAATCTCGAGTTTGCGCGGATGCCAGGCGTCGTCGGCGTCCAGGAATGCAATCAAAGGCTGTGTCGCCATCTCCCAGCCCCGGTTGCGGGCGCTCGCTGCACCCAGGTTTTTCTGCAGTAGTTCATATTTGATCCAGCCCCGGGAGTATTGCGCCGCCAGCGCTTGAATCATTGCCGGCGTGGCGTCGGCGCTCGCATCGTCAATCAGGATCAGCTCTTCGGGCCGACGGGTCTGCCGCGCCACCGATTCCACGGCCCGCGCCAGCGTCTCGGTGCAGCGGTAACACGGAATCACCACCGAAACCGGGACCAGGGTCGTCATGCCTGACGAAACCCTGCGAGAACCGCCTTTGCCCGCGCCCAGTCGCCCATCAAAAGCCGCTTGAAAAGCATCTTTCCCAGCATGATCGCGATAGCGATAGTTGGCACAGGCGAATGGCGGCGCAAAAAGCGCATGCCAGAGCGGGCGAAATACTGCTCCAGCAGCGGGCTACCCTGCCCCAGGC
>JAJAYS010000344.1 GCA_026786065.1 Polaromonas sp. | reverse complement strand
GTTGAAGGGCGCACCGGCCAGGTCGTGCTGCTGGTAATCGTGGCCTGTGCTGCGTGGCTGCACAGCCCGCGCCGCTGGCGCCTGGTCGCGGTGGTCTGTGTACCGGCTGCGGTTCTGGCGCTGGCTTTGACGTCAAGCGCAGTGCAAAAACGCTTGGCGGAGACCGTAGCGGATTCCCAAACCGACGGTAACAGCGCCTTGACTTCAACCCGCATTCGGATTGAGTTTTTGCGCGGCGGCCTGTTTTTGGCCAAAGAGAACTATTTAACGGGCGCTGGCTTTGCGCGCTATGCCGAGATCCAACGGCAGGCAATTGACACTCGCTACAGCCATGACCCGGTCCGTAAACAGCACATTGAGGCCAACCTGACGACGATGAACAATCCGCACAATGAATACTTGATGCAGATTGTTGGCGGGGGCGTCGC
Organism: Polaromonas sp.; assembly: GCA_026786065.1. Lineage (GTDB taxonomy): Bacteria > Pseudomonadota > Gammaproteobacteria > Burkholderiales > Burkholderiaceae_C > Polaromonas. Next base: position 12,033 of record JAJAYS010000344.1, on the reverse strand, counting down.
TGCTCTGGCGCTGTTTATGGCCTGGCTGGTATTGCCCATGCTGCGCAAGCCACTACCCGGCAGCATGGATGCCTGCCTAGTTGGCGTCAGTTTGGCCTTTGCCACTGGCTGCCTATTCAACTCAATGCTGATGGACTTTGTCGAAGGTCACTTTTATGTGACCTTGCTGATGTGGTTGCTGGCGCGGGGAACGACTTGGCCCGCCCAAACGTCAGCCAGGCTGATATGAAAAGGATCCTGGTTGTGGCCACCCGCCAGATCGGCGACGTGCTGCTGACCACCCCGCTGATACGAGCCGCTCGCGAACGCTGGCCAGAATCGCAGATCGAGGTGGTGGGCTTCTCAGGCACTCTCGGCATTTTGCGCGGCAATCCCGATATAAACCGAGTCATTGAATTGCCGCTGCGTCTTGGCTGGAGCGGATTCCGCGCGCTGACCCGCCAGATCTGGCGGCGCTACGACCTGGCACTGATAACGCAGCCGGGTGACCGCGCGCACCTGATCGGCTGGATCGCCGCCCGCACGCGCAGCGGCATCGTGCCGGCAGAGGGCAAAAGCAACTGGTTGAAGCGTTCCTTGCTCGCACACGCAGTCGAGAGTGCTGGCGACCGCGGAAAAGTCCACGTCGTTGCCGAAAAACTGTCACTGCTGACTCCGTGGCTGGATACCGCCCGGTCAGCACCTCGGGTGGTCCTGCCGACGGCTGACGCATTGCCAAACGAGGTCGAGGCGCAATTGACCCCTGATGTGATCGTCATTCACGTTCCGTCAATGTGGTCATACAAACAATGGCCCGTGCAGCACTACCGACTGCTAGCTGGCGAGCTGTTGGACCGCGGGTGGCAGATCATCCTGACCGGCAGCGCCAGCGCGCGAGACCGTGAATGTATTGCGCCTTTGCTGACTTTGGCCAGCGCGCCGCAGTTGCTGGACCTTTCCGGACAACTTGACTTCAACCAGCTGGCTACGCTGTTTGGCAAAGCGAAGCTGTACATCGGCCCCGATACCTCGGTATCGCATCTGGCCGCTGCGGCGGGACTGCCGGTCATCGCGATTTTTGGCCCGACCAACCCGCTTCGTTGGCGGCCATGGCCCGCTGAAGCGCCGGTGAAATCCTTCTTCGTACGCCGTGCACCGGTTCAGTCAGAAGGAAACGTCACGGTTTTACAAGAAGCCAGCATGGGTTGCGTGCCCTGCGGCCGTGCAGGTTGCGATGATCATCTGCAAAGCCGCAGCGATTGCCTACAGGCCATCACGCCGCAGCGGGTTTTGACGCAGGCGCTTGCGGAACTTGAATCGAATTCGCAGAACCGCGCCTAAGTGGACCTGCACAAAGCAAAGCGATCGACCCCAGCGCCAGATTCACAGCAAACTCAGCCGGCAGATTTGCAGGCCGAGGACAAACAACCAGGTCCACCCGGTCTGGTCCGCCAGCCAACGCACAACATCAGGCTAAGCCCGCTAGGGATCAAGCGCCGCCTGACGCCGACTTTCGCGCACGCCCCGGTAATCCTCATACGGAGTCACAATTTTCAGCCACAGCGCGAGCAGCGTAGTCGAGCGCGCCACCGTGATGCGCGGCAACTGCAATAAATCGGCTTCCCCACGGTAGCGGCCGCGCCGTGTGGTGGTGGCGGTCTGGTAGCCGGCCTCGCGCGCCATCACGGTATGAATACGGCGGTAACGCCCGTAGGGATAGCAAAAATGCGCCTGCTTTACACCGGTTGCCGCTTCGAGCACGTCTTTGCATTGCGCGATGTCGCTGCGGCAAACCGCGTCGGCTTCGGCCAGCAGATTGATGTGCTTGAAGGTATGCGCGCCCACCTCCTGGCCGCCCTGCACCCAGCGCTGCAGGCCCTGCGGGTCCATCAGGGGCACCTGGGCAATGCCGGCATCCTTGTCCCATAAGTTCGTTTGACCCAGCAACCCGCCAACCGCATAGCAGGTCGATGAGAAGCCGTGGCGCTGGAGAATCGGCAACGCCTGCGTCAAGTTGTTCTGGTAACCGTCGTCAAAGGTGATGCCGACAACCTTGCCGCGCTTCTCGCCGCGAAGATACGGCAACAGGTTTCCCATCGACAGGCCGGTGTAGCCCATTTTTCTGAACAGATCGAGCTGTCTTGCAAAGGCCTCGGGCGACACGTACAGACTGCGATACGGCGCGCCCTTGGGCGGCGGCTCGGCAATCTGGTGGTACATCAAAATTGGGATCGGGCGCTGGGTAAAGGGCATGGTTGGGCGGCGCTGGTGGGTGCGAGTGGGTCGAGGCAAATGTCAGATCAACACAATATCGTATTGTTCCTGCGCCATCGCCGATTCCGCCTGCAGCGAGATCGGTTTTCCGATGAATTCGCTCAGGGTGGCGAGTTGGTGGCTCTCTTCGTCGAGGAAAAACTCGATGACCCTGGGCGACGCAATAACGCGAAATTCACGCGGATTGAACTGCCGGGCTTCGCGCAGGATTTCGCGCAGGATGTCGTAGCTGACGCTGCGGGTGGTCTTGACGACGCCCTTGCCGGCGCAGGCAGCGCAGGGTTCACACAGCTGGTGCGCCAGCGACTCACGGGTACGCTTGCGCGTCATTTCGAGCAGGCCCAGCGCCGAAAACCCGTTGACCGAGGTTTTGATGCGGTCGCGGGCCAGTTGCTTCTGAAACTCGGCCAGCACCTGCGCCTGGTGGGTTTCCTTGATCATGTCAATGAAATCGACAATGACAATGCCGCCAAGATTGCGCAGCCGCAACTGGCGTGCAATGGTCTGGGCGGCTTCCAGATTGGTCCTGAAGATGGTGTCGTCGAAGTTGCGGGCACCAACGAAGCCGCCGGTGTTGACATCGACCGTAGTCAGCGCCTCGGTCTGGTCGATGATCAGATAACCGCCCGACTTCAGCTCGACGCGTCGGCCCAGCGCACGGGCCAGTTCTTCGTCCACATTGAACAGATCAAAAATCGGCCGCTCGCCCGCGTAATGCGCAATCTTGCGCAGCATGCCCGGCATGAATTCGGCCGCAAAGTCGCACAGCTTGCCGAACTGCTCACGCGAGTCGATACGAATGCTTTGGGTCGATTCGGCCACCACGTCGCGCAGCACGCGCTGCAGCAGGTCGAGGTCGCGGTGCATCAATGAGGCTGGAGGCTGGCGCAGCCCCGCCTCCTTGATGCGCGCCCAGGTCTTGCGCAAATAGCCGATGTCTTCAAGCAGTTCGGCGTCGCTCGCGTCCTCGGCGTTGGTGCGCAGGATGAACCCGCCGGCCAGCCCGGCGTTCAGGCTTTGCAGGCGCTCGCGCAGTTCGTCGCGCTGACGATGAGGTATTTTTTGCGACACTCCGATGTGGTTGTCCTGCGGCAAAAACACCAGCAAACGCCCGGCAATGCTGATCTGCCCGGTCAGGCGCGCACCTTTGGTGCCGATGGCGTCCTTCAGAACCTGCACCATCAACGACTGGCCTTCGAATAGCTGCTTCTCGATCGGCCGCGCCGCCGCTGCGGCAGCCGGTGATTCGGCGGTTCCCGCATCGCTGTCGGCATGCCGGCTGGTAATGTTGCCAATCAGGTCGGCGACATGCAAAAACGCGGCGCGGTCCAGACCGACGTCGATAAACGCCGACTGCATGCCAGGCAACACCCGCACCACCTTGCCCATGTACACGTTGCCAACCAGGCCGCGCTCCAGCGTTCGTTCGACGTGCAGCTCCTGCACCGCGCCGTGTTCGATGACGGCCACGCGCGACTCCTGCGGCGACCAGTTGACGAGGATTTCCTGCTGGTTTGGAAGGGGCGTAGGCGTGGGCGTGGTCATGAGTAGGGGCAGAGGGAGGGCCATTGGCGGACTGCTAAATTTTCAGCCCTGCTGCGCGCAGCAGGCAAGTGGTTTCAAAAAGCGGCAAGCCGACGATGCCGCTGTAGCTGCCGCTGATACGCGAGACATGGCGGGCCGCAACACCCTGAATGGCGTAGCCGCCCGCCTTGCCCAGCGCCTCGCCGGTCGCCGCGTAGCTGGCGATCTGGCGTGCGGTCAACGCGTCAAAGGTCACGCGCGATGCTCTCAGGGCCTCGAAGCGACGCGCACCGCACTGAACCGCCACGGCGGTGAGCACCCGGTGCGTGCGCCCAGCCAGCGCGGTCAGCATGCTGCGGGCTTCTTTGACATCGGCTGGTTTCCCCAAAATCGTACGACCGAGTGCGACAGTGGTGTCGGCGCACAGAATCGGCGCCGGACGCAGGCCCAGCCGGTCAAGCCGAAGCACGGCTGCATCGACCTTCAGGCGGGTCACGCGCCGTACGTAGGCTGCAGGCGCTTCTCCGGCATGCGCGGCTTCAAGTGCTTCGGCGTCTTCGTCGTCGGATGGCAGCAGCAGTTCGCAGCGCACGCCGATCTGCGCCAGCAGCTCGCGCCGGCGCGGGCTTTGTGAGGCGAGGTAGATGAAGGCGGTCATTGGGCAGTTGGAAGGGATAGAGCGAACGACCGGGCGGCGACGGGTCGTGCCGAGCAAGCGCCGGTGTAATGCGGGGGCACCCTTCGATACTTCAGGGCGAACGGATTGGCGAGGGACTGCGCGGGGGCTGCCCTTCGATACCTCAGGGCGATCGGGTCGGTGAACGACCTCAGAGGCAATTCCCCGCGGCAGGGGCCGCCGAACCGGCTTAGCCGGGCCGCAGGCGCAGCGGCCCCCTCGGGGGGCAGGGAGTTACACGAAGTGAACGACCGTGGGGGCCACATCACTCGCGATGGTACGGATGGCTGATCGTGATGGTCCACGCACGGTAGAGCTGCTCGATCAGCAGCACCCGGACCATCGCGTGCGGCAAGGTCAGGTCCGACAGGCGCAGACGCTCATGTGCACGGCGTTTGAAGTCCGGCTCCAGCCCGTCCGGTCCGCCAATGACGATGGCGATGTCGTTGCCGGAAAGTTGCCAGACCTTGAGCTTGTCGGCCAGACCAGCGGTGGTCACGGAGGCGCCTTTCTCGTCGAGCGCGACGATGTGCGTCCCCTTGTCGATTGCCGCATCAATGCGCTGGCGCTCGGCGGCGAGCAGCGTGTCCAGCGTCTTCGAGCCGCGCGGCTCGGTTTTGACCGCCTTGAGGCTCACCTTGATCTCGGGTGGAAACCGTTTGGCATAGTCGTCGTAAGCCTGTTGCGCCCAGTCGGGCACCTTCTGGCCGACGGCAACAATGGCGAGCCTCATCGACCCGTGGCAGGCGTTTTCCGGGCGATGGGCTTTTTGGCCGCCACTTTTTTGGCCGCCACCTTGTGTGCGGCCGGTTTCCCGATCACCTTGACAGCCGGCCTCTTCGCCGGCGCTTTGGCAGGCGACCGGGTCGGCGCTTTGGTCGGTACTTTGGCGCTTGCAGATTTGGCCGGAGCCGCAGCCTTGCGCGCCGGTTTCACGGCAGGGGCCAGTGGCTCGCTGGCGGTCTGCGTGGCATTGCGCTTGGCGGTCCAGTCATAGGTTCTTCCGACACGGCCGATGTAGCTCGAATCGGGTGGGCTTGACGGGCTTGCAGCGCGCTTGGCCGGCGCCGCCTTGCCGACCGATTTGCCCACCGATTTACCTGCCGTCTTCACACCTGGTTTCTTGCGCGCTGCGGGCTTCGCTTCGGGTTCCGGCTCGGCGTGGGATGCCTTCCGGGCTGCGGCAGGCACTGCGGCACCCAGCTTCAGCTTGACCGGCTTGTCGCCCCACAACTCTTCGAGGTGGTAGTACTGGCGAATGGTGGGCTGCATGATGTGCGCGACGGCCGCGCCGCAGTCCACGATGATCCACTCGCCGTTTTCTTCGCCTTCGATGCGGGGTTTGCCGAAGCCGGCGTCGCGCACCGCGTCGCGCACGCTGGCGGCCAGCGCTTTGGTCTGGCGATTCGAGGTGCCCGACGCGATGATCACGCGCTCGAACAGTGCCGTAATATGTTCCGTGTCAAACACCTGGATATCCTGGGCCTTGACGTCCTCCAGGCCATCAACAATGGCGCGCTGCAATTTCTGGACATCTTTTTTGTCGGATACGGGTGTTTTGACTGGGGTATTCGTCATGCAGGGTGGTGCTTTTCTGGATGGGGAGGCGGTGGAGGCCGGGGCTGGCGGGTGAAGCGGTTAAAGCGGCAGAGGCGGTTAAGGCGGCAGAAGCGGGCGAAGCGAGTAAAGCGCGTGAAGTGAAATATAACGTGCTACGGAACGCGGAACCTGACTGGAAATGTCTGCGCCGGCTGCCGCGAGCCCGCGCAATTCGGTGGCGCTGACCTGCATCTCCGGCAGCGTCAACCAGAAAACCCGGCCCTTCAGCTCAGGATCATCATCAAACTGACTATTTGACCAATCAATACGTGCGCGAGCAGCTACATAAATGATAGCGATTGCCGCGATCGCCTGCCAACGGTGCCACTGCCTGAAGGCGTCGAACTGGTCGCAACCGAGCACCAGCACCAGTTGGCAGCTCGGCTGCTCGGCCTGCAGCGCCTCCAGCGTGTCTATGGTGTAACTGGGACCTTCACGGCGCAATTCCCGTTCATCGACGACGACTTGCTCGACGCCGTCAAAAGCCAGCCGGGTCATCGCCAGCCGGTGTCTGGCCGGGCTCAGCGTGCGTGCCTTGTGCCAGGCCTGACCGGTCGGCACGACGTGCAGCCGGTCGAGTCCGGCCTCGACAATGGCGGCTCTGGCCAGCGCGACATGTGCGTTGTGCGGCGGATCAAAAGCGCCACCAAAAACGCCGATGCGCCCGGATGCCAAGCTGGCGGCCGCAAGCGGCGGCTGTGGGCCGGGCAAGTTCACACCCAGTCCCGACGCACCAGAAAGTCCCGGTAAAGCCGCTCTTCGGCCGAGCCGGGCTCGACTGCCGGCTGATACGACCAGCTGGCCAGCGGCGGCATGGACATCAGAATCGATTCGGTGCGGCCGCCCGATTGCAGGCCGAAATGCGTGCCGCGGTCCCATACCAGGTTGAACTCGACGTAGCGGCCGCGCCGAACGAGCTGAAAGGCCCGCTCGCGCTCACCGTAGGGCGTGTCACAGCGCGCCCCGGCAATCGGCATGTAAGCGCCCAAAAACGCATCTGCCACGCTCTGCAGCATCGCAAAGCTTTGGTCTGGCCCCAGCTCGTTGAAGTCGTCGAAGAAGATGCCGCCGATGCCGCGCGGCTCCTGTCGGTGCTTCAAATAAAAATACTCGTCGCACCATTGTTTGAAGCGCGGGTATTTGTCGTCGCCGAAAGGGCCGAGCGCCACCTTGCAGCTGCGGTGAAAGTGCGCGGCATCGGCCTCGAAGCCGTAATACGGCGTCAGGTCCATGCCGCCGCCGAACCAGCACACCGGCTGCGCACCCTCCCCGGCCGGTGTCGCCGCAAGCATGCGCACGTTCATGTGGACGGTGGGAACGTAAGGATTGCGCGGGTGAAACACCAGCGACACGCCCATCGCCTCGAAGGGCGCGCCGTTGAGTTCGGGGCGGTGCTGCGTCGCCGACGGCGGCAGCTTCGGGCCGCGAACGTGCGAGAAGCCGCAACCAGCACGCTCGAACACCCGCCCGCCTTCCAGAATCTGCGTGATGCCGTCGCCCTGTAGCGGCTCGCCCGGTTCCTTCTGCCAGGCATCGACGGCAAATGGCTGGCCGTCCAGCTGGCTGGCCGCCTGCACGATGCGCGTCTGCAAACCGAGCAGATAGGCGCGAACCACTTCGAGCCGGACCGGTGTCGCCGCCGCATCAGTCGATGGCTGGCGCGCGGAATGCGCAGGCGCGGCCGGCAACATCAGGAGCGGATGGCCCGGTGGCCGATGTCGCGTCGGTACTGCGCGCCGTCGAAGGCGATCTGGTGCGTGACCTGATAGGCCCGCTGCTGCGCCGCTTTCACCGTGCTGCCGAGTGCCGTCACGCACAGCACGCGGCCACCCGAAGTGACGGTCGCGCCATCGGCGGCCCCGGACGGGCGCGTGCCGGCATGAAACACCATCGCGTCGTCGCCCAGGTGCGCTTCATCGGGCAGGCCGGAAATCGGGTCGTCCCGGCGCGGGTGCATCGGGTAGCCGTGGGCCGCCATCACCACGCCGAGCGCCGGGCGCCGGTCCCAGTCGAGCTCGATTTTGTCCAGATTGCCACTGGTTGCGGCCAGCATGACTTCAAACAAATCGGTCTTCAGCCGCATCATGATCGGCTGGGTTTCGGGATCGCCCATGCGGCAGTTGAACTCCAGCGTTTTCGGCTGGCCTTTCGCATCAATCATCAGGCCGGCGTACAGAAACCCGGTGTAGGTGATGCCGTCGGCTTCCATGCCGCGAATAGTGGGCAAGATGATCTCGCGCATCACCCGCGCATGGATTTGCGGCGTGACGACCGGTGCCGGCGAATACGCCCCCATGCCACCGGTGTTCGGACCAGCGTCGCCGTCCAGCAGGCGCTTGTGGTCCTGGCTGGTCGCCAGCGGCGTGACGTTGCGGCCATCGCACATCACGATGAAGCTGGCCTCTTCGCCCTGTAAAAACGCCTCGATCACGACGCGCGGCAACGTCTTGCCGTCGGCGCCCTCGTCGTGCGCGACGCCAAGCGGGTTGAAGTCTGCGCCCGAGGCCAGCATGAACTCGATAGCCTCGTGCGCCTGGTGCAGGGTTTCGGCCACCACCACGCCCTTGCCGGCTGCCAGGCCATCGGCCTTGACGACGATGGGTACGCCCTTTTCATCAACGTAAGCGTGGGCGGCTGCCGCATCGGTGAACGTTGCGTAGTCGGCCGTCGGAATGCCGTGGCGTTGCATGAAGGCCTTGGAAAAAGCCTTGGAGCTTTCAAGCTGCGCGGCTGCCTGCGTCGGGCCGAATACCCGCAGGCCGTGCGCCCGAAACTCATCGACGATGCCGGCCGCCAGCGGCTGCTCGGGGCCGACCACGGTCAGCGAAATTTTCCCGGCCAGCGCCCAGGCGCGCAGCTGTTGCACGTCGGTGATGGCGATGTTCTCAAGCTGGCTGTCGAGCGCGGTGCCGCCGTTGCCCGGCGCGACATACACCGTCTGCACCCTGTCCGACTGCGCCAGCTTCCAGGCCAGCGCGTGTTCGCGGCCACCGCCGCCTACGACCAATACTTTCATGCTGCAGCTTTCATGCGGATTCGGGGCAATGGTGAACAACGCCGTGGACGCTGCAGTGTGGCCTGCTCATTCGGACAAGGCAGCGTTGTGATAGACGTTCTGCGTGTCGTCGAGGTCTTCGAGCACGTCAAGCAATTTATGCATCCGGGCCGCGTCGCTGCCGGTAATATCGACCGTGTTCTCGGCGCGCATCGTCACTTCTGCGACTTCGGCCAGCAGACCGGCGGCCTCCAGCGCGTTTTTGACGGCTTCGAACGCGGTGTAAGGGGTCAGCACCTCGATAGCGCCGTCGTCGTGGGTAATGACGTCGTCGGCACCGGCATCGAGCGCCACTTCCATCAGTCGGTCTTCGCTGGTGCCGGGCGCAAAAATAAACTGGCCGCAATGCCTGAACTGAAACGCCACCGAGCCTTCGGTGCCCATGTGGCCGCCGTGCTTGGTGAAAGCGTGGCGCACTTCGGCCACGGTGCGCACCCGGTTATCGCTCAAGCATTCGACGATGATCGCCGCGCCGCCAATGCCATAGCCTTCGTAACGCACTTCGTCGTAGTGAACGCCTTCCAGGCTGCCGGTGGCCTTGGCAATGCCGTATTTGACGTTCTCGGCCGGCATGTTGGCGGCCTTGGCCTTGTCGATGGCCAGCCGCAAGCGCGGGTTGGTGCCAAGGTCGCCGCCGCCCAGGCGGGCCGCCACCATGATTTCGCGCATCACCCGCGTCCAGACGCGCTGGCGCTTTTCATCCTGTCGGCCCTTGCGGTGCTGAATATTCGCCCATTTACTGTGACCGGCCACAAATTTCCTTTGGAACTGATTTAACCTTCGCCGATATTTTACTTTTTCAACCGGGAACAATGCCGTGGCCGAACCTTTACCGATTGCGAAAAACGCCAACGCGCAATGCGAGCTGCTGCCCGGACTGGCCAACCGGCACGGCCTGATCACCGGCGCCACCGGCACCGGCAAAACCGTCACGCTGCAGACGATGGCCGAAAACTTTTCAAAAATCGGCGTGCCGGTGTTCATGGCCGACGTCAAGGGCGACCTGACCGGCATCAGCCAGCCGGGGACCTTCGGCGAAAAGCTGGCCGGCATCCTGAAAGAGCGAAACATCGATTTGCCCGAGCCCCTGGCCTGCCCAGTGATGCTGTGGGACGTGTTCGGCGAACAGGGCCACCCGGTGCGGGCCACCGTATCGGACATGGGGCCGCTGTTGTTAGGGCGCATGCTGAACCTGAACGACACCCAGGCCGGGGTGTTGACTCTGGTGTTCAAAATTGCCGACGACAACGGGCTGCTGCTGCTCGATTTAAAAGACCTGCGTGCGATGCTGCAGTACGTCGGCGAGAACGGCAAGGAGTTCACCACCCGCTACGGCAACATCAGCGCCGCCAGCGCCGGGGCCATTCAGCGCGGCCTGATGCAAATCGAAAGCCAGGGCGGCGACCGCTTTTTCGGCGAGCCGATGCTAGACATTGCGGACTTCATGCAGACAATCGACGGCCGGGGCGTGGTCAGTATCCTGACCGCCGACAAACTGATGAATTCGCCGCGTCTTTACGCGACCTTTTTGCTGTGGATGCTTTCGGAGCTGTTCGAGCAATTGCCCGAGATCGGCGACCCCGAGAAGCCCAAAATAGTGTTTTTCTTTGACGAAGCCCATCTGCTCTTCAACGAAGCGCCCAAGGTGCTGATCGAGCGCATCGAGCTGGTCGTACGGCTGGTTCGCTCCAAGGGCGTCGGCGTGTATTTCGTCAGCCAGAATCCGCTCGACATTCCCGATTCGGTGCTCGCCCAGCTTGGCAACCGCGTGCAGCACGCGCTGCGCGCCTTCACGCCACGCGACCAGAAAGCCGTGAAGGCCACAGCGCAGCCGATGCGGCAAAAGCCGGGGCTCGACATCGAAACCGCCATTACCGAACTGGCCGTTGGCGAAGCCCTGGTCAGCCTGCTAGACGCCAAGGGCCGGCCTGGCATCACCGAGCGGGTTTTCGTGCTGCCGCCAGGCAGCCAGCTCGGGCCGATCACGGCGGCACAGCGGCAGACACTGATCAAGGAGTCACTGGTCGCCAGTGTCTATGAGAAAACCCAGGACCGCGAATCGGCCTACGAAAAGCTGGCCGCCCGCGCTCTTGACTCGGCCGCTGCGGCACCGGCCGCACCGAACGGCGGCGCGGTCGGCCAGACTTCATCGGGCGGCCTGCTGGGTGGGCTGAACGACGTGCTGTTTGGCAGCACCGGCCCGCGTGGCGGGCGCAACGAAGGCCTGGCGCAAAGCATGGCGAAATCGGCGGTGCGGACCATGGGCTCGACGGTCGGGCGCGAGATCATTCGCGGCGTGCTGGGCAGCATCTTCGGCGGCAAGCGGCGCTAGGGCGCCTGGCGGAATGCGGCCTCAGATGCCTGGCCGGTGCCATCCCAACAGTTTGACTGCGGCTTTGGCTTGTCAACCCGCAGTGCGGGCCTTACATTGAATTTTTTGAAAGACGCCCCATGTCCCAGGATGCCGCCAAACTACTGGCCCCCGACTCCCCGCTGCAGCCACCTGTTGTTTCCGCCATCGTGCCAGTCGTTGCCGCGCCTGCTGCCCAGGCTTCGGTGCCGGCCGGCCACATCCGCCTGACCTCGCACGCCGGCGGCTTCGGCGCGCTGCCCATCCACTGGGGCGCGGCCACCGCCGCCGAACGCGGGCCGGTGGTCGGCACCACCAGCAAACGCAGCCACCGCAATGTCATCGGCACCCACAGCGGCTCCTACAGCGTCTATCGCGCACTGGCGGTGGCCTCGGGTGCGCTGTCGCGCCAGCACCGCGCCGACCTGACCAACACCGCGCCGACCGACCACATCGGTCCGCATCCGCAGTGGAGCGAGCCCGGCCGCATCGTGTCGATGGACCCGTGGGGCGCGGTGGTCGCCGATGTGTTTGCGGCCGAACTGGCCGCCGGTTACGACATCCGCCCGACCATCG
>JAJAYS010000343.1 GCA_026786065.1 Polaromonas sp. | reverse complement strand
TGCTCGAACGGTTTTTTATAGACGAAGCTGAAACGGTTGGGCCGCAGAAACTCGAAACTTCCGCTTGAAGTCTTGCTTTTCGCAGGCTGACCCTCTTTGGCCGGACTGGTTACTACCTGAGTGAAGCCGGCACGCCCGCTGCGCGTTGATTTGACGAAGGTTTCAAGGGCGTTTATGCCCATTTGATCCGCAGACTGAGCATGAGCAGCTATCGAAAAGAGAGCGACGAAGCAGCCGGCCAACCACCGATGCTGGGGACGTGCGGTGACTTGGGGAGGATCGGAAGGTGAAAAAGCGGTCTTGAGAAAAGTCATCTGGGTCAATCCTTGTAAGGCCGCGCCTGAGGCGATGGACGGGATCCAACTACAGGTTGGAGCCGGGAAAGCGCTACAGGTTGCACCCGCCAGGTAACGCGCAGGTAAACCTGCAGAACCGCGCTGAGGCACGGCTAGGGACCCTCTGCGTAACCCTGGCGAGTCTGCGGAGGCAGGATCGGGATGGGCTGCAAGGCGCCTTTTTTGCAGCCAATAGCCGCGCTATTGGCAAAAAAAGCAACGCAGCGTACCGCCCAAGCCCGGCCGATCGCGGGCCGCAGGGGGTTATGTAAAGGGGCCCCTAGCAGGCTGCTGAAATACTGGTTTCCGACCTCAAAACTGATGCGAAAACTAGTTGTTCACCCCTTGCCGCTTCTGGAAAAAACGCTTGCAGGCCGCTCTATGAGGTCATAGGTTTTCCGGGTTGAGAGTGTCGATGGGTATTTCAGCAGCCTGCAAGGGGCGGCTTATTCGGCCCGCGCCGGGACCAGGATATCGCGCTGGCCGCTGCCGGACATGGCGCCGATCAAGCCCGACTTTTCCATTTCTTCGAGCATGCGCGCCGAGCGGTTGTAGCCTATTTTCAGGTGTCGCTGCACCAGCGAGATCGACGCCTTGCGGTTCTTCAGCACCACTTCGACGGCCTGGTCGTACATCGGGTCCTTGTCGCCACCGCTCTCGCTTAGGTCGCCCAGCAGGTCACCACCCTCGCCATCAACCACGCCGCCTTCAAGCACGCCGTCGATGTAGTTGGGCGCGCCCTGCTGCTTGAGGTAGGCGCCGACACGGTGCACCTCGTCGTCGCTGACGAAGGCGCCATGCACGCGGATCGGGAAGCCGGCGCCGCTGGGCAGATAAAGCATGTCGCCCATGCCGAGCAGCGCTTCGGCGCCCATCCGGTCCAGGATGGTGCGGCTGTCGATCTTGCTGGAGACCTGGAACGACAGCCGCGTCGGGATGTTGGCTTTGATCAACCCGGTAATCACATCGACGCTGGGCCGCTGGGTCGCCAGCACCAGGTGAATGCCGGCGGCACGCGCCTTTTGTGCGAGCCTGGCAATCAGCTCTTCGATTTTTTTGCCGACGACCATCATCAAGTCGGCCAGCTCGTCGATGAGTACGACGATGTAAGGCAGGCGGTCGAGCGGCTCGGGCTGATCCGGCGTCAGGCTGAACGGGTTATACAAAAACTCGCCCCGCGCCTTGGCCTCGTCGATCTTGGCGTTGTAGCCGGCAAGATTGCGCACGCCGAGCTTGCTCATCAGCTTGTAGCGCTTTTCCATCTCCATCACACACCAGTTCAAGCCGTGCGCGGCCTGACGCATGTCGGTGACGACCGGGGCCAACAAGTGGGGAATGCCTTCATAGACGCTCATCTCAAGCATCTTCGGATCGATCAGCAGCAGCCGAACGTCGCGCGCATCGGCCTTGTACAACAAGCTCAAGATCATCGCGTTGATGCCGACCGACTTGCCCGAACCGGTGGTGCCTGCGACCAGGCAGTGCGGCATTTTGGCGAGGTCGGCGACCACTGCGTTGCCACCGATGTCTTTCCCGAGGCCAATGGTCAACAGCGACTTGGCCTCGTTGTAAACCTGCGAACCCAGAATTTCACTAAGCTTAATCGATTGCCGCCGCGCATTAGGCAACTCAAGAGCCATGAAGTTTTTACCCGGAATGGTCTCAATCACGCGTATCGACACCAGACTGAGCGCGCGCGCCAGATCCTTGGCGAGATTGACCACCTGCGAGCCTTTGACCCCGACCGCCGGCTCGATCTCATAGCGTGTGATGACCGGCCCTGGCGCGGCAGCGACCACCCGCACCTCAACGCCAAAATCTTTCAGCTTTTTCTCGATCAGCCGAGACGTCATCTCCAGCGTCTCTGGAGAAACGCCCTCCTGGCGCTGCAACGCACCATCAAGCAGATCGACTTGCGGCAATTTGGAATCGGGCATTTCGGTGAAGAGGGGCTTTTGACGCTCTTTGCGAACCCGCTCGCTTTTGGGTACGTCGAGCAAGGTGGGCTCGATCAATACCGGTTCCGGGTGGTGCACTTCGATCTCGATGCGCTCCTCGGTCAAAACCTTTTCCCGCTCTCGCGCCGCGAGTTTGCCAAGGGCCAGATCTTCAGCCACTTCGCGCTTTTCACGCCGGGAATCGATCAGGTTGTCAACCCACGCGCCGATGCGCAGCGCCACTTGAGCCCATGCGAAATTGAACGCAACCGACACTGCCAGTACGCCCAGCGCGATAAACGTCAGACCTGAACCGACAAAACCAAGCCACCGGACACCAGCCACGCCGGCCAGGTAACCGATAGCGCCCCCGGCATGGCCAGGCAAGCGGAATTCATATCGGTACAGGCGCGACCACTCCAGACCGGCACTCGCCACCAGCAGCAGCAGCATGCAGAGCCAGAATTTGACCCGGTGGGCCACCGCAGCAGGGTCGTGCGGCGAACCTTCGCCGCGCAGCCAGCGCGCCAGCGACGACAACCAGATTCGCGCGCCGATGGCCAGCGCCCACCATACAGAAAACCCGAGCAAAAAGTAGCTGGCGTCGGCAAGCCAGGCACCGAGCCGACCGCCCCAGTTAAGCGTCGCAGCAGCCGCGCCGCCAGCAAGATTTCCCCGTCCAGACGTTGACCACGCAAGGTCCTGCGCTGAGTAACTGAGCAAAGACCCGAGCCAGAAAATCAGACCCAGCAGGCCGAGGACCAGCGAAACTTCATGGGCAAAACGCTTGATTCCGGCTGGCGCGGCGTGGCCCGGCAAGTTGCGGGAATTGAGGGTTTCAAGCGAGTAAGTCATAGGCCTTCAAAGATAAGCGCCGAGGCATCGCTCCGAACCGGCACGCCGTGAACGGAAAGGGTGCGAAACGGATCGTTTGAGTGCGAGAAGCAAGCCCCGCCATAAGCCGTCTGGCACCACTTGGCTGCGGGCACCTGGTGCCTCTCAACGAGCTTAACGTAGTTGTCATCGCCCACCCTTGAAGCAGCCTCAAAACTTTTCCAGGACGCGCTGCTGCTGTGGTGAATCAGCAAAGGCCGATCGCATGTAAGCCACCGCGCAACCCGGTCCGACGAGGGCGAAGTATGCGCTCGAGGTTAATCCGGCGAAGGAGTGTTTTCGCGCGTCAATACCACCAGGCAACCGTCCGCGCGCGTTTCGATTAACCCGCGCTCTTCGAGCGATTTCATCACCCGGCTAACCATTTCGCGTGACGCGCCGACCATCTTTGCAAGATCCTGACGAGACACGCGGTCCCGAATCACTACATTACCGTCGTCCTCCGGCGCCCCCGCAAACTCAAGCAAGGCGCGGGCAACCCGGCCATAAACATCCATCAGCGCCAGCGATTCGATTTGACGGTCGGCATTGCGAAGCCGCTGCACCAGCCCTCTCATAACCGCATAGGCCATCGAGCTGTTTTCCGGCAGGCAGCGGGCGAACTCGGTGCGCCCCAGAACCAGCGCGTCGGTCTGGATCTCAGCGCGGACCGTAGCTGAGTGCGGCTGATCATCGATCAGGCTCATTTCGCCGACGTAGGCGCCTGGCTGCAACGTGGCCAAAATAACTTCTCGTCCGCGATCATCGGCCGTAATGACGCGCGCCCGCCCAGTCAGAATGATCGTCAGCGCACCGGATTTTTCCCCTTGTGCCACGATCTCTTCGCCGCGTTTGAAGCGGCGTTTGACGACGGCTCCTGCAACCGACTCCGCTTGAGCCGACGTCAACTTCGAGAATAGAGGGACTCTCCTTATCAGATCCAGCGTGGACAACATCGTCGCCATAACAATCTCCCATTTTTGGCCCATTCGCCGCTTGATAGTCCGGCGTTCAACCTCGAGTCGGCCTCTTGCTTCTTACAATGCCTGAGCCTCATTAACAGGGGCTTAGGGACCCTTTGCCCAACCCTCTGCACAGTGCCTTACGGCCTGCGGTCGGCCGGGCTCGGTGGGTCTGCTGCTTTGCTTTTTTGCCAGTAGCGGGCTATTGGCAAGAAAAAACGCCTCGCAGCCCATCCGATCAGGCCGCCGCAGACTTGCCAAGGCTATGCAGAGGACCCTTAACAGGCAGCGAAACACGATCGGCACCCGCTTCGCCTTCACTCTACCCGACTTAAACTGCGCGCCTTACTTGACTTCCACCATGACCCACTCAAAAGTTCTCATCCTCGGCTCCGGTCCGGCAGGCTACACAGCAGCGGTTTACGCAGCTCGCGCCAATCTTCATCCCACGCTGGTGACCGGCATTGCCCAAGGGGGTCAACTGATGACGACCACCGATGTCGATAATTGGCCTGCCGATGCGCAAGGTGTTCAGGGACCCGACCTGATGCAGCGTTTTTTGGAACACGCCGAACGCTTCAACACAAACGTCGTCTTCGATCACATCAGTCAGGTCGATTTCAGTAAAAGGCCTTTCACGCTTGCCGGCGACAGCGGCAACTATTCGTGTGATGCTCTCATCATCGCGACCGGGGCATCTGCGAAGTACCTTGGTCTGCCGTCCGAAACGGCCTTCATGGGGCGCGGCGTCTCCGGCTGCGCGACATGCGACGGCTTCTTCTATCGAAATCAGGAAGTGTGCGTCATTGGTGGAGGCAATACAGCCGTTGAGGAAGCCCTTTATCTGTCGAACATTGCAAGCAAAGTTACCTTGGTACATCGGCGCGATAAATTCAAGGCGGAGGCCATTCTTATCGACAAACTACATGAAAAAGTGGCCGCCGGAAAGATCACGCTGAAGCTGCACAGCATGCTTGACGAAGTGCTTGGCGATGCCTCAGGCGTTACAGGGGTAAAGCTGAAAAGCACTCTTGACGGCGGCACCGAGGAACTCGCGCTTCATGGCTGTTTCATTGCGATAGGCCATCAGCCGAACACCGGAATTTTTGAGGGCCAACTGGATATGAAGGACGGCTACATCATCACCAAAGCCGGGCTACAGGGCTTTGCAACTATTACTAGCGTCCCAGGCGTTTTTGCGGCGGGCGACGTTCAGGACCATGTTTACCGCCAGGCAATCACCAGTGCCGGAACCGGCTGCATGGCTGCGCTGGACGCGCAGCGATTCCTGGAACAGAACAGTTGAAGCGGTCAAGAGCAGAAGCAGAGACAGCATCGCAGCCGCAGCCGCAGACGAATCAAGCTGTCGTTCATCAGTCAGTGGGCGCTGGGCCCTCCGGTTGAACTCACTCTGATACGCTTTCACTAAGACGCCTTTCAGGCTATAATTCGAGGCTTCGCCCAAACGCTGATTTCGCGTAGGCTCCTTCAATTTAAATTTTTCCGGAGAGTGCGCATGGCACGCGTCTGTCAGGTTACGGGCAAAGGCCCAATGGTCGGAAACAAGGTTTCCCATGCCAACAACAAAACCAAGCGCCGGTTTTTGCCCAACCTGCAATACCGCCGTTTTTGGGTCGAAACCGAAAACCGCTGGGTACGCCTTCGCATCACCAACGCCGGCCTTCGTCTGATTGACAAGAACGGCATTGATGCCATATTGGTCGATCTTCGCGCACGCGGCGAAGTTTAAGGAGCTCGATCATGGCCAAAGGCGCACGCGAAAAAATCAAGCTGGAATCCACCGCTGGGACTGGTCATTTTTATACCACCACCAAGAACAAGAAGACCACGCCAGACAAAATGCTGATCATGAAATTTGATCCGAAGGCACGCAAGCATGTCGAATACAAAGAAATCAAGCTGAAGTAATTCACTTACCCCGCTGCAACATGTGCCAGTTGCAAAAAAACCCGCCGGTCGCCTGCGGGTTTTTTTTATTCCATTTTTGGCACTCTAAACGACCAGATGATCACGGAATCGGTGGGGTGGAGCCGGACTGGTCCGCAGCAACTTGCGGCTTGCTTGATCAACGTCAAAGATAACGACAACAACAGCGACATGCTGCTGTTCGTGACTGGCTGCTCTGATAAGCGTTTAGCTTCCCGTAGCCGATCAGGAATACGGTAGCGTGAAGAACATGCAATCCAGCCTACCAATTCAAAGTTGAGAATCGTAGAGTTGTAGTGGCTACAGCGCGTCGCGGCAAACAGGTGTGCCTGAATTTCGTTGTTCGCGACGGATTTTTGATACGCCCTAACGCCCTTCTGCTTTATGCACTTCGAACAAAGACCCCGTCAAACCACCGCACGCTAACAGCCCAGTCACCAGAATGCGCCTCATGGCAAACGGGCCGAACCAAAAGACAGATTGCGGGCTTGACACCCAGCAGGAAAATCAGAACGAAATCACTGGAGGAGAAAGGGCGCGCTATACACGCACAGCGCGCAGCTTCATCGAGAATTCACGCAAAGCAGCTATCCCACTTTCCTCGGCACGGTGGCACCAGGCTTGCAGATCGCCAGCCAACTGCTCGCGCGATGCAGACGTGGATAGCCACATCTGCCTGAGTTCTTCACGCATGATGACCATCTTGTCGAGCACGGGGTGATCAGCGCGAGCTTGCGCAACATACCGCTTGGCCTCGGCTGGCACCTTGTCGTCGTCCCGATGCAACCAGCGATTCGCAGCACGCAGCACCGAGGCATCGGCTTTTTTCGCCTTCAGCGCTTCGATCTCAATCCTCCCAGCGCGACGCAACTCGCGCGCATAGCCCGCCATCATTTCGTAGCGATGCGCAATTAATGCCTCGAGCGTTTTTTCGTCTGCAACCGGGTGGATCAGGCCAACCTGAAGTTTCGGCACCACCTTTTTCACAGAGGCGAGACCCACTCTTTCCATTGCCCGAATGTAAAGCCAACCAATATCAAACTCATAAGGTTTGACAGAAAACTTGGCCGAAGTCGGATAAGTGTGGTGGTTGTTGTGCAACTCTTCGCCACCAATCATGATCCCCCAAGGCGAAATATTGGTGCTGGCATCGGGAGATTCAAAATTCCGATAACCCCAGTAGTGACCGATTCCATTGATGATTCCAGCTGCGGTAATAGGGATCCACGCCATTTGCAACGCCCAGACCGCCAAACCGGACGCTCCGAACAGGGCCAAATTCAAAATTAGCATTAGCCCTACGCCCTGCCAGCTAAAGCGTTGGTAAAGGTTGCGCTCCAGCCAATCGTTCGGTGTGCCATGACCGAATTTACTTAGCGTTTCCTCGTTCTTCGTCTCGGCACGGTAGAGCTCAGCCCCTCTC
>JAJAYS010000342.1 GCA_026786065.1 Polaromonas sp. | reverse complement strand
GCCGACTCGTCTCTGTTGCTCTGATCCTCACCTCACGGTGGAGAGGTGTTACCTCCTACGCTGTCCTGTGCAGTCCGGACGTTCCTCCAGTGCTTCCTTTCGGAAATTGCACCAGCGGCGGTCTGGCGTGCTTCACGCTACCGATTATCGGCGGGTGCAGGGGTCACCATTTAAAATCGGCGGTTGCTTGATCAACACGAGCCCTCCCAGATGATCCGACTGACCGAACTGAAGCTGCCGCTTGACCATGCGGACAGCGCCCTGCCCGAACTGATTGCCCACACGCTGGGCATAAGCCTCGATCAGATCAACTCTTTCGACGTGCACAAGCGCAGCTTCGACGCCCGCAAGGCCGAGCTGCTGCAGGTGTATATCGTCGATGTGGACGTGACGGATTCGCCCGGCGCCGACGCGGACCCTTCGATTCCTTCGGTTGCATCGGGCTTTTTGGCTCCGTCGGCCCCATCGCATCCTTCGGCCACCTCCGTCCCACCGGCCGTGTTCGAGGCCGGCCTGCTGGGCCGCCATGCCGGCAACCCGCATGTGCTGGCCACACCCGACATGGCTTACCACCCGGTCGGCCAGGCGCCGACCGGGCTGGCGCTGCGGCCGGTCGTCGTCGGCTTCGGACCCTGTGGCATTTTTGCCGCGCTGCTGCTGGCCCAGATGGGTTTCAGGCCCATCGTGCTGGAGCGCGGCAAACCGGTGCGCGAGCGCACCAAAGACACCTGGGGCTTCTGGCGCAAGGGCGTGCTTGACCCGGAATCGAATGTGCAGTTCGGCGAAGGCGGTGCAGGCACGTTTTCCGACGGCAAGCTCTACAGCCAGATCAAGGACCCGCGCCACCTCGGCCGCAAGGTGATGCAGGAATTCGTCAAGGCCGGTGCGCCGCCTGAAATTTTGATTGCGGCGCGGCCGCACATCGGCACCTTCACGCTCGTCAAGGTGGTCGAGAACATGCGCCAGCAGATCATTGCGCTCGGCGGTGAAATCCGCTTTGGCCAGCGCGTCACCGACGTGCTGATCGAAAGCGATGCGCATGGCCCGCACATTCGTGGACTGTCCGTTAGCGACCAGGCCAGCGGCCTGAGCACCCAACTGCGCGCCGACCATATCGTGCTGGCGCTCGGGCACAGCGCGCGCGACACCTTCACCATGCTGCACGAGCGCGGCGTCTTCATCGAAGCCAAGCCGTTTTCAATCGGCTTTCGCGTCGAACACCGGCAAGGCCTGATAGACCGCGCCCGCTGGGGCCGGCATGCCGGGCATCCGCTGCTGGGCGCGGCCGATTACAAGCTGGTGCACCACGCCAGCAACGGCCGCGCGGTGTACAGCTTTTGCATGTGCCCCGGCGGCACCGTGGTGGCAGCGGCGTCCGAGGCCGGCCGCGTCGTCACCAACGGCATGAGCCAGTATTCGCGCAACGAGCGCAACGCCAACGCCGGCATCGTTGTCGGCATCACGCCCAGCGCTTACCCCGGTCATGCGCTTGCCGGCCTCGATCTGCAGCGCCAGCTCGAATCGCATGCCTATGTTTTGGGCGGCAGCAACTACCAGGCACCCGGCCAGCTGGTAGGCGATTTTGTGGCGGGCCGAGCGTCGCGTGAGCTGGGCAGCGTCGAGCCTTCGTACACGCCGGGCGTCACTTTGGGCGACCTGACATCGGCACTGCCGGCCTATGCGATCACGGCGATGCGCGAGGCCTTTCCGGCGTTCGGCCGCAAGATCAAAGGCTTCGACACACCGGACGCGGTGCTGACAGGAGTCGAGACCCGCACTTCGTCGCCGATCCGGATGACGCGCGGCGAAGACCTGCAAAGCGTCAACGTCCGCGGCCTTTACCCCGCCGGCGAAGGCGCCAGTTACGCAGGCGGCATTTTGTCGGCCGGCGTCGATGGCATTCGGGTGGCCGAGGCGCTTGCGCGGCAGCTGGCCGCTGGCGCATAGGGTGCCCTCTGCGACGGCCGGCTCCACCACACGCCGCGCCCCCACCCAACTACCGGCAGCCCGAGGCCAAAATTCAAACACGCGATGGCTGCACCGAAGCCAGCCCAATTTCTGAACTACCATTTGAAGCACAGCCTGCGAAGCCAGCCGCGCAGCGCCGTCCGGTCTCCTTTCCATCGCTGTTTGAATCTGCCGATCGCATGCTGCGCAAACTCTCTTTTTCAAGCCTGATCGCCATGCTCACCAGTTTGCTTATGGCTGCGGTGTTGCCGCTGGCGAGCGCCGGTTTGTCGGCCTCGCATGCGCCGTCGGACGGCCGGTTTGAACCGACTGCTTCGCTGCCCGCCAGCGCGCAGCCACACGCGTCCGCGCATCAGCACGGCAGCAGCCTAAAAGGCGAATTCGAGGCCGAGAGCCAGGTCACACACCACCACACGCATTTCGCGGCCGACCACTTGCACGACCTCCCGTCTGCACCACCTGAGCATGCGTCGATGGCCAGTGGCCTGGACTCGGCGTGGCGCCCTGGCGCGCAGGCCGGCGGACAAGGCACCGTACTGGCTGTACCCGAACGGCCGCCCAGGCGCGCGGCGGCCTGAAGGCCAGCAACGCGCCACGGCCGTCACACCGCGCCACATCGTCCACCGCATACAAGGCACCTCGGGCAAACGCCCCGGGGCAGCCATTTCAATTCTTTTTTTCGGAGTGTTTTCATGCATCTGTTTTTTTTCAGGGCTGGCGCCGGGCCGTCTGTGGCGTTGCCAGTCCACTTGTGGCGATGGCTGGTCGGGCTGGGTCTTTCACTGCTCTTTGGTGCCAGCGTGTTGGCCCACGGCGTGGCCGAAGGCGACAAAGGCTACCTCCAGGAAATAAGCGGCGTCAATCTGCTGCCGTTCATGTATCTCGGGGCCAAGCACATGGTGACGGGTTACGACCACTTGCTGTTTTTGCTGGGGGTGATTTTCTTTCTGTACAAGCTCAAGCACGTCGCGCTGTACGTCAGCCTGTTCGCGCTCGGCCACTCGACGACGCTTCTTGCCGGTGTGTATTTCGGCACCAGCGTCAGCGCCTATCTGATCGACGCGATCATCGGCCTGTCGATTGTTTACAAGGCGCTGGACAACCTGGGCGCATTCCAGCGCTGGTTTGGCGTGCAGCCCGACCCGCGCGCGGCGACGCTGATTTTCGGGCTGTTTCACGGCTTCGGCCTGGCCACCAAGCTGCGCGACTTCGAGGTCTCGCGCGACGGGCTGTTGCCCAACCTGCTGGCCTTCAATGTCGGGGTGGAGATCGGCCAGTTGCTTGCGCTGCTGGCCATCCTCATCGCAATGGGCTTCTGGCGCCGCACGCGCAGCTTTTTTCGCCATGCGTACACCGCCAACGTCGCGTTGATGAGCGCCGGCTTTGTGCTGATGGGCTGGCAGCTCACCGGCTATTTTGTTTCCTGATTCGCGGAGAAATTTTTCATGTTCAACACCGAACTTCCCGATCGCGCCGACCTGCCCACGTCCCGCAAGCTGATTCGCTCGACTGTCCTGGCTGCGCTGGTCGCCGGCGTGCTGCTGGCCACGACCGTTCTACCCGCCGAATACGGCATCGACCCCACCGGCATCGGCAAGGTGCTCGGTCTGACCCGCATGGGTGAAATCAAGGTTGCGCTATCGCAGGAAGCCGCCGCCGATGCGTCGGTCCGCGTTGCGGCCGCACCGGCTAGCCCTGTGCCAGTGCCCGGCCCGGGGCCTGCGGTTGCAGTGTCGCCTGCCGCTGCCGCTGCCCCGGCTCCGCGCGATGCCGACACGCCCCCCGTAGCCGGCAAAACTGCAGCCGCTTCGGCGGAAGGCAAAACCGACGAGATGTCGCTGTCACTGAAACCCGGACAGGGGGCCGAGGTGAAGCTGGACATGCGCAAAGGCAGCAGCGTGGCCTACCAGTGGAGCGTGACCGGCGGCGCGGTCAATGTCGATGCGCACGGCGATCCCGTCAACCCGCCCAAGGGCTTCTACCACGGCTACGGCAAGGGCGCGCAACTGCAGAAAGATGCGGGCACGCTGGTGGCCGCCTTCGACGGCAAGCACGGCTGGTTCTGGCGCAATCGATCGGCTGGCGAGGTGACGCTGAAGCTCAGCACACAGGGCCAGTACACGGCCATCAAGCGGGTGCTGTAGGCCTTGCGAAGGCCCCTGAGCGTCGGGGGCTTGGCGCTTTACCTCACACCGGCCAGCGCGGATGCTCGTCGTCGATCACGAATGGATGCGAATGCTGGCCCGCAGTGGATGCCCGGCCAGCATCGCCAGCCAAGTGCGGATGTGCGGCATCCAGCTTGTCATGCCGATGCGGTAGCGACTGTGACTCGACAGCCGGCCATAGCCGCATCGACAGCAGCACCGCCGCTCCAGCCAGCAGGCCCAGCGCCGTGAAGCTGACGGCGAGGCCGAAGCGCGCACCCCGCCAGCCAGCCAGCGGGTAGGTGATGAGCCAGCAGGCGTGCGACAGCGCAAACTGCGCGGCAAACAGCGCCGGGCGGTCGGCGTCTGTAGACGAGCGGCGCAGTAGCCGGCCCGACGGTGTTTGGGCCAATGAGTAACCGAGGCCCAGCACAAACCACAGCGGCAGCAGCGTGGCATAGCGTGACGCCAGTAGCAGCCCGGCCAAAAGCCCAAGTGCGATCAGCGCCGCACCGGCCAGCATCACCCGCCGCTCAGGCAAGCGCTCCAGCAGCGTCGGCAAGGCCAGCGCCACTGCCATCGATCCGGCGCCAAAGCAGGCCAGCGCAATTGCCGTGGCGGTCTGCGTCAGCGCGAAGCTGCCCTGAACCAGCACCACGGTGTTGACAATGACCATCGCGCTGCCCGAAGCAATCGCCAGATTCAGCGCCAGCAGGCCGCGCAGGCGCGGCGTCGCCAGATAAATGCGCAACCCGCGCGTCGTGCGTTCGTAAATGCTGCGCCGGGGCGGCACCTTGGCGCGCGGCAGCACCGCCGACACGACCAGCGCCGCCGAGGCCAGAAAGCCGATCACCGTGCCGCCGAACAGGCTGTGAAAACTGACCACAGTGAGCAGCAGCGCCGCAAGCATCGGGCTGACGAGGCTTTCCATGTCGTAGGCCAGCCGCGACAGCGACAGCGCCTGGGTATAGGCTTTCTCTTCAGGCAGAACGTCAGGGATCGTCGCCTGGAACATCGGCGTGAAGGCCGCAGAGGCCGCCTGAAGAACGAAGATCAACAGGTAGATTTCCCAGACTTGCGTGACGAAGGGCAAAAACAGCGCAACGCCTGCCCGCACCAGGTCCAACGCAACCAGCACCGCCCGGCGCGGCAGCCGTTCAGCCAGCGCCGCGGCGACCGGTGCCACGCCGATATAGGCCAGCATCTTGATGGCCAGCGCCGTACCCAGCACCAGACCGGCATCGGCGCCGGCCAGATCGAAGGCCAGCAAACCCAGCGCCACCGTCGCAAGCCCGGTTCCGAGCAGCGCGATCACCTGTGCCAGAAACAGGTGACGGTAGGTTTTATTGGCAAGCACCTCAAGCATCGATCAACCCAGGAAACTAAACATGAAAATCGTCGCGGCAGGGGCCTGAACGCGCCCGGCGTGCGCCACGTTAAATTTTTTCTTCAGCCCGAAACCGGTGACCGAGGCTGCGCGGGTCATCGGCCGACCGCTGCGTTGACCAGGCCTGCCAGCGCCTTGGTGAGGCCCTCGACCGCCGGACACGATAGCGCGCCGTGCCGTTTCGCCAGATAGGCCGGGTCGTTGTAGCCGAGCCAGACCTGCGACGCGGCATCTTCCCAGACCAGCGCCTTCAGCGGCAGGTCAATGCCTGCGGACTGCGCGCATTCCATCAGCGGCGTGCCGCCCTGCGGATTGCCGAAGATCAGCAGTTCGGTCGGAAGCAGCGTCTTGCCGACCTTGGCCGCCCCTGCAGCATGATCCACGCGGGCAAAAACCGTCAGGCCGCGCTGCTTGACGACTTCTTCGAGCCGGTTCATCGTCTCGGTCGGGCTATAGGGGCTTTTGACTTCGACAAGCCCGTCCGCCGCACTGGCGAGCGAGGCGATGGCGAGAAGTCCGATGCTGGCGAGGCAATGCAGGGATTTCATGAGGCGCTCCTGGGCGGGGTTGAGCAAAACAGTATGGCGCGGCAAGCCCGGGGCTTGGCGGCTGCCGTGCGGAGTCCACTGAAACGCGGGGTTGTTACAGCCCCTGCGACGGCGATGCAGTCCGCAAGCCGTGCCTAGCCTGGCTGCCCCGCCTACTTGACGCAATCGTCGGGAACGGTCAGCCGCCGTCCCGGGCCCTGCTCGATCGCGATTTGCGATAGCGAGACCACTGTCAGGGCACCCGTCAGCGGCTCCGGCAGCGCGCAAACCCCGGCCTCGATCAGGCGGCCGCCCTTCAAGCCCACGATGCGAAGGTTCAGGCGTGTCGTGTCGGGCACCAGAAGATGCGTCGTCCCCGCAATCACAATAGGTGCCGACAGCGCCAGCTCCGCGCTGCCATAAACATGATTTGAAAACCCGGCCTGCGCAGCAATTTCGACCAGTGCCGCACCGCGCCGCTTGTAAACCTTCAGCGTGCCGCCGATGTGCGGCATGATGACCGCCGCAATTTCAGCTTGCCCATCGCCGTCGAGGTCAGCCACGGCAACCGGGTTGAGCCAGCGCATCGGCGTGCCGATGGCGGGCGACTGCGCCGTGGTTTCAAGCCCGCCGCCGCGCAGACCAATCAACATCAACCGCGATCCGGCGCCGTGCCGGCTGACGATGGCCAGCAACTCCGTGGGCGTATCCGCCGAAAGCCGCACGATGCGCGGCGCGAGATCCTCGAACACCTCGTTGTCCGGCAGTTCAAAAACCAGCTTTCTGCCTGCATCGGTGATCGTCGTCAGCTTCGCATACTCGTGCGGCCGTCCGAGCGCGAAGTGACCATAGCGCGTGGACGGGGTGGTGTAGTGCGCGCCCGTAATCGATTCGGCAAAGGCACCCGCAGCGAAGGCGGCCAGTATGGCCGCGAAGGCGATGCGCTGAGGCATGCGGGCTAGCATGAATATGCCAGCGCGCTCGCGAGTTCCCGCGTCAGCGCGGTTGCCGAAACCTCTTGGCAAGCACCGGCATTGTGGCCCGCCCACAGCGGCGAAAAGTCGCCGCTGCCCCGGCTCTCGGCACGGGCGCGCAAGGGCGCCACGGCCGACGTCGCCAAAGGAAAGTCCGGTGGGGCGGCGCTGATAGGTCCCAGTTCCCGCATGATGCGGTTCACAATGCCGCGCGCGGGCCGTCCGGTAAACAGGTTGGTTAGCGCCGTGACGCGGGCTGCATCGCTTTTCAAAGCAGCGCGATGGACGGCGCTGGTAGTGGCCTCTAGACACAGCAGATAAGCCGTTCCGACCTGCACGCCGGCGGCGCCGAGCGCCAGCGCCGCCGAGACGCCCCGTGCGTCGGCGATGCCTCCTGCGGCGATGACCGGGACGTTGACCGCCCGCACAATCTGCGGCACCAGCGCGAATGTGCCGACCTGGGTGCCCAAGTCGCCGGACAGGAACATGCCGCGATGGCCGCCCGCCTCAACCCCCTGCGCGATGACGGCATCGACGCCATGCGCCTCCAGCCAGCGCGCCTCGTCGACGGTGGTCGCCGACGACAGGATTTTTGCGCCCCAGTTGCGCACCCGGGCCAGCAGGTCCGCCGAAGGCAGGCCGAAATGAAAGCTGACCACCGCAGGCCTGAATTCGGCCAGCGCGTCGGCAGCCTCGGCGCCGAACGGCCATCGCCCCGGGCCTGCGGGAATGGCATCGGCGTCGATGCCGAACTCCGCGTAGTACGGCGACAGCGCCGTGCGCCAGACCGCCTCACGCCGGGCACTGGGCGCGGGCTGCGTGTGACAGAAAAAGTTGACGTTGAACGGCCGCGTGGTCTGCGCACGGATGGCTGCCAGTTCCTTGCGCATGGCGTCGATGCCGAGCATCGCGCAGGGAAGCGAGCCCAGCCCACCGGCGTTGCACACCGCGATAGCCAGCGCACTGCCCTGCACGCCCGCCATCGGGGCTTGAATGATGGGGAGGTCTATTCCGAGGAGCTTTTGCAGAATCATGGTGGTCTCTTTTCATGGCTACCCAACACGAGCGGCAGCTTAGGCATGCACCGGCTCGGAGATGGTGAGCAGGGTGACCACAGGATGCCCAAAGGCAGACAGTGGGAATCCGACACGTACAAGGCTTTTGCCTCGCGGAGGTCGGCTACCGCCTCTTCCACGGAATCGGCCTGAGTGGTCGTTCCCGTCTCGGGATTCAGCGCGACAAACCCACCTTCCTCGGCGTGCGTGCGGACTGCTGTCAGTTCTCTGGTTTAGCTTCCTGGGTGTATTAAAGAGAAAGAGATTTTCGCGTGAACGTCGTATCAGCCAGCAACTTTTCGCAGCGTGCGCGGTTGAACTTCGGCAAGTGCAGCGGGGATTTCTGGCACTGCAGGAATCAAGTCGCCCATGCGGTTGCTTCTTGCCGACACGACCAGCACGGCAATCGGCAATGTGGAGATGTTTTGCTGGTATTCGATGCCTTTGTCAGCGGTAAGCAGAACATCGAAGTCGGTAGCTGCAAGCGCCAATAGTCTTCCGTTCTTGATCCCTGCCCAGCCCATCCGTTGAACTGAATTTACGGAGTTCCCCACCAACAGCGGCCCAAGGCGAGCGGG
>JAJAYS010000341.1 GCA_026786065.1 Polaromonas sp. | reverse complement strand
GCGCGCCGCTTTGTTATCGACGAGTTGCGTGTGCCGGCTGACAAGGTCGAGCTGGTTTTCAACGGTGTGCCCTCCCCGCCTATGTCGGCTATTGCGGAGCAAACGTCTGTCATACCGGCAGACCGCCATCGGCAGATTCTGTTTTTAGGCAATCTTTCTGAAAGAAAAGGGGTGTCCGACTTGCTTGACGCGCTGGCGTTGCCTGGCCTGGATAGACAGCGCTTGTTGGTAACGCTGGCAGGCGGTGGTGAGCTTCCCCGGTACCAAGCCAAGGCGCAGGCGCTGGGGCTGGAAAAAACCGTGCGCTTTACCGGCTGGTGCGGGCAAGCGCAGGTCGCCGAACTGATGGCGCAGGCCGACCTGCTGGTCCTGCCCTCCTACGACGAAGGCTTGCCGCTGGTGATCCTGGAAGCCCTTGCGGCCAAAGTGGCCGTGGTCTGCACGCCGGTCGGCGAGATAGGTTCGGTACTGACGCACGGCTTTCATGCCTGGCTGGTGCAGCCAGGCGACGTGCCGGGACTTGCGGCGGGCTTGCAGCGGGTGCTCGACGAACCCGGGCTCAGCGAGCGCATGGTGCACAACGGCCGCGCGCTCTACGAGCAAAAATTTTCGATGAGCCAGTTTTTTGCGCACATTGCGCAAATCCATCAACGCGATTTCGGCGTGTCGGCTGCGGCTGAGGGTCAGACCTGAAATTGGCCAAACCGCCCTGAGACGCTATCGGTCGGACGCCCGGCGCGCAGTGCGGCTCAGACCTTGGACATCGCCCGCCGCGACTTCCAGGCCCCAAAGAGAAAGATCAAACCAGGAATCAGGATTAGCGCCCAGATCACCTTCTCCATGTTCTGCTTGACTACGGGCACATTGCCGAAAAAGTACCCCGCAGTAACGATTGACAGCACCCACAGCAGCGCACCGGCGACGTTGTAAAGCGTGAACTTGCTCCGCGTCATCTCCGACACGCCAGCCACGAAGGGCACAAAGGTGCGCAAAAACGGCATGAACCGCGCCGCAACAATAGTGACGCCACCGTATTTTTCATAGAACGCATGGGCCTGGTCAAAGGCCTTGCGATTGAACAGCCGGGAGTCTTCCCAGCGGAACACCTTGGGTCCGAAATACCGTCCGACGCTGTAGTTGCACTGGTCGCCCAGCACGGCCGCGGCGATCAGCAGCCCCACCGCCAGCGGGTAGCTCATCAGCCCGACACCGCACATTGCGCCGACCACAAATAGCAGCGAATCACCCGGCAGAAAGGGCATGACCACCACCCCGGTCTCGACGAACACGATCAAAAAAAGCAGCGCATAGACCCAGGGGCCGTAGCTTGCGACAAAGGCTTCCAGGTGTTTGTCGATGTTCAGGATGAAGTCGAGGAGAAAAGCGGCGATTTCCATGCCCCGAGTTTGACAGGTGTCGGGACCGGCAAGGCTGTCGGCATTGCGTCGCGACATCGCGTCGGCGGCAACGCCGCGCCGCGGCGTTCGCAACCGCTACAGGCCGCATGGCGCCCCGCCTGCGCGCCCTAAAATGGCGCCCCATGACCCTCGATCCGCTGGCCGCGCCGCGCCCCATCCGCGAACTCCCCGACGAGCTGATCAGCCAGATCGCCGCAGGCGAAGTGGTCGAACGGCCGGCTTCGGTGGTGCGTGAACTGCTCGACAACGCACTCGACGCCGGCAGCGCAAACATCGTGGTGCGGCTGCAGGCTGGCGGTGTGCGGCTGATCTCGGTCGAAGACGACGGCGCCGGCATCGCCCGCAGCGACCTGCCTTTGGCGCTGCGCCGGCATGCGACCAGCAAGATTGCCTCGCTTCACGACCTCGAATCGGTAGCCACGCTGGGCTTTCGCGGCGAAGCGCTGGCGGCCATCAACTCGATTGCCGACATGCGGGTGACGACCCGCGTGGCGCCATACGCGCACGCCTGGCAGCTCGACGGGCGCACCGGCGAGCTGCAACCGGCCGCACGCGAACCTGGGACCACCGTCGAGGTGCGGGAGCTGTTTTACGCCACACCGGCGCGGCGCAAGTTCCTGAAGACCGACGCCACCGAGCTGGCCCATTGCATCGAGGCGGTGCGGCGCCAGGCGCTGGCTAGAGCCGACGTGGCGTTTGCCATCTGGCACGACGGCAAACTGGTCGAGCAGTGGCGCGCCTGCCAGGGGCCTCAAGCCCAGGCCAGTCGGCTG
This sequence comes from Polaromonas sp., assembly GCA_026786065.1. Taxonomy (GTDB): domain Bacteria; phylum Pseudomonadota; class Gammaproteobacteria; order Burkholderiales; family Burkholderiaceae_C; genus Polaromonas. The sequence goes on along the minus strand of JAJAYS010000341.1, from coordinate 510 downwards.
GCCGACGTTTTTGGCAGCGAGTTCATGGCGCAGGCCATCGCCGTCACCTACGAGAGCGGGCCGCGCCACCCCGGCGGAGCGCCGGCCGTGCGGGTCTGGGGCCACGCCGGCACGCCCGACGCCGCCCGCGCCAGAGGCGACCAGCAGTTTGCCTATGTCAACGGCCGCTATGTGCGCGACAAGGTGCTGAGCCACGCGGCGCGCAGCGCCTATGAGGACGTGCTGCACGGCCAGCGCCAGCCGGTCTATGTGCTGTATGTCGAGATCGATCCGGCCCGGGTCGATGTCAATGTCCACCCGACGAAGGTCGAAGTGCGCTTTCGCGACAGCCGGGAAGTGCATCAGGCAGTACACCACGCGACGCGCAACGCGCTTGCAACGCCGCGCTCGGCGGCAGTTCGCGCGGCGTTGTCCGCACCGCTTGAAGCAGCGGCCCAGGGGCTTCAAGCCGATAGTTCTGCATCAAATCAAAGTTTTGATCAACAAAGATGGGCGCAACCAGCTATGAAT
>JAJAYS010000340.1 GCA_026786065.1 Polaromonas sp. | reverse complement strand
GGTGGACCCGTCGGTGCCCACCTACTGACCTCCTCGCCACCTCTTTGCGGCAGTCGCTTCTCCGTTTACCAGAACCGCCATGATCCAGACTGCGAAATTTTTGCTGCCTATGGGTCTGCTGCTGGCCGCAGTCGGCGGCGCGGCCCCGCTGCGCGCGCAGACGCTGGTCGAGGTCTTTGAGTCGGCCCGCGCCTTCGACGCCGGCTACCAGTCGGCCCGCCTGCAGTACGACGCCAATCTGGCGCGCGCGGAACAGGCCCGCGCCGGTGTCCTGCCACCGGCCGGGCTGGTGGTCAGCCCTTCACGCACGCGCTTCGAAAACACCACGCCACAGATCGAGCGCAGCTTCAGCAGCTACCCCGCCACGCTGTCGGCGGCGCAGCCGCTCTACCGTCCGGCCAACCGTGCAACCTACGCCCAAAGTTTCAAGCAAATAGACCAGGCCGCAGCACAGCTCGAAGCCGCCGAACAGGACCTGATCCTGCGCACCAGCCAGGCGTATTTCGACGTGCTGGCCGCGCAGGACACGCTGACCTTCGTGCGGGCGCAAAAAGCCGCCGTCGCCGAGCAACTGGCATCGGCCAGGCGCAACTTCGAAGTTGGCACCTCGACCATCACCGACACCCGCGAAGCGCAGGCGCGCTACGACCTGGTGCTGGCGCAAGAGATCACCGCCGAGAACGACCTGCGGGTGCGCAAGATTGCGCTCGACCAGCTCGTCGGCAAAGCGCAAACCGAGCCGCGCGGGCTGGCGCTGCCGCTGACGCTGCCCGCCGTGGTGCCGCTGGACGTCGAAGCTTGGGTCATGCAGTCCGAGAACCGGCATCCCAGCATCCGCCAGGCCGTCAGCAACGTCGAGATTGCCGAGCTCGAGATTGAAAAAGCCGAAGCCGGCCACAAGCCAACGCTCGATGCGGTGGCCAGCTACAACATCACCCGCAACCCGTCGGGCACCGCGACCACTGCGGTTGGCAACCGCTTTAACTCGGCCAATATCGGCCTGCAGCTCAACCTGCCGCTCTTTGCCGGCTTCGCCACGCAAAACCGCATTCGCGAGACGCTGTCGCTGCGCGACAAATCCCGTAGCGACCTCGAAGGCGCGCGCCGCAGCGTCGCGCAAAACACCCGCACCGCCTTCTTCGGCGTGCTATCGGGCCAGGGCCAGGTCGCCGCGCTGGAGGCTGCCGAGCGCTCCAGCCAGAGCGCCCTCGACGCCAACCGCCTGGGCTACCAGGTGGGCGTGCGCATCAACATCGATGTGCTCAATTCGCAAAGCCAGCTGTTCCAGACCAAGCGCGACCTGGCGCAGGCAAGGTACAACGTGTTGCTGGGCAATTTGCGGCTGCGCCAAGCCAACGGCACGCTGGTTTCAGGGGACCTGCTGCAGATCAATTCCTTGCTGGTGCCGTAGAGACAGCCACTGGGCCGGGACTGCGAAAGCGGCTTGACCGACGCGTCGTCAACGCGCTGCAAGAAGACCATTTTTCGGACCTGCAATGGCTTTTCGCCAGGAGGCTCGTCGGGGAACACCGAACGTTTGTCCTTGATTGAAGCGCCAGATCGCAGCGCCCGAACCAAGCGCCAGGTAAAAGCGCGCCATCATAGCGCCCGAACAAAGTGCTCGCCATGGGCGGCTTCCAGCCCGGCCGGAAGCGGACTACATGCCCAACAATTTTTTGGCGTCGCCCAACGCTTTTTCCGATTCGGCGTGTTTGCCTGCCTTGTGGAACGCTTCCCCATCGGCCCGCAGCGTTTTGACTTTGCCCATGTCGGCATCGGACAGCTTGGGGCTGGTGGCGATTTTGGCGTCGATCTCTTTCATTTGCATCGGGCAACTGTTGGCAAACGCCAGCGAGGTCGCTGCCAGCGCGAGGGCGGCGAGAATGAATTTCATGTCTGTCTCCGGTCTGCGTCAGAAAATACTGACGCCAAATACTAGCAAGACTGGCCTCGAATTCAAGCGGAGTTGCGAGAGGGAAGCGCGGCGGTACAACGGCGCCCGCAACCGGGCGCTGACGCCGACTTGCGCCGGTTTCGTAGCCCCGCTGACGCCGTTTGCTGACAGCGCCCGGCGGCAGGCCCGCCGATAGTCTCGCATCGATTCGAACGGCGCGTTACGCCCTTTTCTGCCTCTTCCAGCCCTTCCCTGCCCATGACACTGCCGCAAACCTGGACGCTTCTCAAAACCGCCACCAACGCCTGGATCGACGACTACGCGCCCAGCATGGGTGCAGCGCTGTCGTACTACACGCTGTTTTCGCTGGCACCGATGCTGCTGATCGTGATTGCAATTGCCGGTCTGGTGTTCGGTGCCGACGCGGTGCATGGCGAGATCTTCGGCCAGCTGCGCGATCTGTTCGGCGACGAGGCGGCCAAATCCATCGAGGGCCTGCTGGCGAGTGTCAGCAAGCCGTCCGAAGGCATCACGGCCACGGTGATCGGGCTGGCGCTGGTGGTGGTCGGCGCGACCAGTGTGTTCGGCGAATTGCAGGACGCTCTTGACCGCATCTGGCGCGCGCCAGCACGCGCAAAATCGGGCGGTCTCTTCGGCCTGCTGCGCACGCGGCTGCTGTCGTTCGGGATGATCATGGGAATTGCGTTTTTGCTTATGGTTTCGCTGGTGTTTGGTGCGGTCGTGTCGGCGCTCGGCAAGTGGTGGGGCGGGGTTTTTGGCGAATGGGAGGTGATGGCGCAAGTCGTCAACCTGGTGGTCGGGCTGGCGTTAACGACTACGGTGTTCGCGATGATCTACAAAATCATGCCGCGGGTGCAGGTGCACTGGCTGGACGTGTGGCTGGGCGCGGCGGTGACGGCCCTGCTGTTCACCATCGGCAAATTCCTTATTGGTATTTACATCGGCAAGAGCGGCGTGGCATCGGGTTTCGGGGCAGCCGGCTCGCTGGTCGTGGTGCTGGTCTGGGTGTACTACTCGGCGCAGATTTTTTTGCTGGGCGCGGAATTTACTTGGGCCTATGCCAACACCTACGGTTCGCTGAAAGGCTCGGGAGAGGTACTGGAGCCGCCGCAGGCGGGCGCGCATTCGGGCGCACCGGCGCGAAGCGGCTGAGGACGCCTGGAGAGGTGCTCATGGATGCGCGGTGCCGGGATCGCGGGCCGAAGACTTGCATCCCCTCCTCGATCCGGTATCCACGCCCCCGCGCAGGCCACCGCATGGATCCCGGCTCAAGGCCGGGATAACAGCCGAGGGGCCGGCATGACAGCGCAAGGCCGGTCCGTATTACGCCGCTTCAAAGATACCGGCCGACCGCTGCCAGCGTTTTGCCCGTCGCGCCGCGATGGCGGGCCGCAAAGCCCAATCCGGCGTCCACCGCCCGCCGACGCCCAGGCGCATCGTTGATCAGGCCGACCGCAGCCCCCACGCCTTCGCGCAGGTCGCCCACCCGCAGCGCCGCGCCTTCGGCCTCGGCCAATGCTGCGGCTTCCGAAAAATTGAAGGTGTGCGGGCCCATCACGATCGGGCAGCCGCAGGCGGCGGCTTCGATCAGGTTCTGGCCACCCAGAGGCTCGAAGCTGCCACCCAGCAGCGCAACATCGGCCAGCGTGTAGTACAGCGCCATCTCACCGAGCGAATCGCCAAGCCAGACCTCGGCCTGCAAAGCCTCGAGGCTGCTTGCCGGTCCGTCTGGCCAGGTCGAGCGGCGTGACACACGCAGCCCGTGCTGCAGCGCCAACGCCTCGACCGCATCAAAACGATGCGGGTGGCGCGGCACGATCAGCAGCTTGATGGCAGGCCAGGTGCTGCGCGGTGCATCCGGCGCCGGCCGATGCGCTGGCGAAACGGCCTGAGCGCGCGCGCGCAGGCGAAGCGCTCCCCGCGTCGCCGTCGGCGTCGGCGTCGGGCCAGGCCTGGACTGGGGCTGCCACGCGCCCATCCACACGCCCATCTGCACGCTGAGGTGCGCGCCCATCTACGCGCCCATCGGCGCCAGTAGTCAGGCCGGCGGAAAAGCCAGAACCCACGCGCTCGGCCTCGCGCTCCTCGCCGCCTACAACCAAGCCTTCAGTCAGGTCACTACCCAGGTCACTACCCAGATCGTCAGCACCTTGCGAACGCCCGTCAGTCGCTATCGAAAACGGAGCTGATCGCGCCCGTATTTGCTGCCTTAGAGCGATTATTTCATTAAAAAATGCGGCTTCCTCGCCGTCCCGCGAACTGGCGAACATCAGCACTGGGCCTGCGGCTACGCTGCGCCAGGCCCGGCCCTGGGCCTGCTGTGCGGCATCGGGTTCGGCATCGAACTTCAGGTTGCCGAAGACCCCGGCCACCACCACGCCGAGCTGCGCAAAGCGCGCGGCGCCGTCGGCGGTCTGGGCGTACACCTGCTTCAAGGCCGCAAAGGCGGGCAGCGCCAGCGGGCCCATACGCAGCGCCTGCAGCAGTGATTTTTCAGACAGCCGAGCATTGACCAGCAGCCGCGGCACGGCCCGCGCGTCGGCTGCGGCGACCAGGCAGGGCCAAACTTCGGTTTCCATCAGTAGCCCGACGCGCGGCTTGAAGTGATCAAGAAAACGCGCGACCGCCGCCGGGCTGTCCCACGGTTGCCAGACCTGCAGGTCACCGGGCGCCAACAACCCCAGCCCTTCGGCCCGGCCGGTCGCGGTGCCGTGCGTCAGCAGCACGCGCAGGCCAGGGTGCGCGTCGCGCAGCGCCTTCAGCAGCACGGCCGCGGTACGGGTTTCACCCAGCGACACGGCATGCAGCCAGACCAGCTCGCGGCGGCTCTCGACTGGCTGGTTGTAGTGGCCGAACCGCTCTCCGACAGCCTGGGCATAACCCGACTCGCGGGCGGCGCGGCGCGCCAGCTTAAGCCGCAGCAGCGGCTGCACCAGCCACATCAGGCCGGCATAAAGCCGCAGCGCCAGCGCGCTCATGCGGTGGGTGCGGCGTCGCTTCGGGCGAACACCGGCGGCTGGGCGGCGGCGGGCGCAACGGCCGCTGCGCCGCAGGTCAGCCAGGCCTGCCAGACCGCGTCCACGTCCGCGAAGGGATGCGCGACCAGGCTGATCTGCCGGGCGTGGCCAGCCTGCGCAAAACCGGGCGCCAAATGGGGCGCGTCACCGGGTGGGGAATCGGCTGGCCCGGTGCGCCAGGCGGTGTCGAAGTTGTAAATCTGCACGTGCGGCAGTCCAAGCGCCACCGCGATGTGGCTGACGCCGCTGTCCACGCCGATGACGCCGGCGCAGCCCGCAAGCTGGCGCGTCAGCGCGTCGAGAGCCAGCACCGGCAGCACGCGGGCGCCGGGCGGGGCGGATTCAAGCGCGTTGAGCGCGCGGGCGATCAGGTGGCTGGTCGAGTACTCATCGACCGAGCCGTGCGGCAGCAGCACCTCGAAGCCGGCGGCATTCAGGCGCAGCCCGAGTTCGATCCAGTGCTCCAGCGGCCACCGCTTGTCGGCCCGCGAGGTGCCGTGGGCCAAAGCGACGCCGGGCGGCGTCCAGACCGCTATCGTTTCAGGAGCTGCCTGCGCCCGATCCGCCTCGGCTGAAGGCGTATTTAATCCATAAACCGCAGCGGAATCGACGCTGTAGCCGAGTGCCGCTGCCGCCAGTTCGCGACCGCGCTGCACGGCATGCACATGCGGCTCGATCCGGATGGCGACGTCGGCGACCCAGCGCGTCGGCGCCTCGTAGCTGGAGCCTTCGGTCTGGTTGGCCAGCGCAAAGCGTTTGCCACCGGGCGCCAGCCGGGCGAGCCGGGCCACCAGCGCCGACTTGGTCAGGCCCTGCAGATCGATAACCGCGTCGTAGGCCACGCCCTGCAGTTCCGCCTTGAAGTCGCGCCACGGCCCGCGCAGCCAGGCCGCGAGCGGCGCCTTGCGCCAGCGCCGTAGCTCGCAGCCGACGACGCGGCTCAGACCGGCGCCGGGCGCCAGCAGCGGCGCGAGCAGCGGTGCGAAGGATTTTTCGATGACCCAGTCGATCTGTGCGTCGGGCAGCGCCGCGTGGATGTCCTGCACCACCGGCAGCGTGTGCACCACATCGCCCAGCGAAGAGAGTTTGACCAGCAGAATTTTCATCGGTGAGGGACGGTAAACAGCGCCGCGGTCTTTTTAACGCTACGGCTCGGCAAATGCAAAAACGCGGCGAGCCGGCAGAAAAATTCAGCCTGCATTTTGCCCTGCTCGGTCGGGGCGCTTGCGCGGTCTTTGACGACGCTAGTGCGTTGCGGCAGCCAGGCTCGCATCCGGCTTGACGCTGCGCAGCAGCGCCAGCATGTCGGTCTCGATGCGCTTCAAGGCCTGCTCGGTGTGGCCTTCAAAACGCAGCACCAGCACCGGCGTAGTGTTCGATGCGCGGATCAAACCGAAACCGTCGGGCCAATCGATGCGGACGCCGTCGATGGTCGATACCGTAGCCCCGGCGCCGATCGCGTCGCGCAGCACGCGGGCTCCCGCGGCGCTGGCGTCTTGCGGCCCGGCGCCGAGTACTGCAGCCCCCACGCTTGTCGCTTCGCGTACTGCGCTGCCCCCCGGGGGGGCTGTGCTTGCTTGGGGCGGCCCGGCGCCGAGTACTGCAGCCCCCACGCTTGTCGCTTCGCGTACTGCGCTGCCCCCCGGGGGGGCTGTGCTTGCTTGGGGCGGCCCGGCGCCGAGTACTGCAGCCCCC